>JBKQVT010000178.1:0-17477 GCA_052139835.1 Thermoguttaceae bacterium | reverse complement strand
GCCTTCCGATCCAACCTGGGCAACGTCATCGCGATTTTCTCCTGCTTCGCATGGGCTTGAAATCAGGACGCTACCCCAAGTTATACAACCTCCCTACCTTTCGCGCCATAGATACTTGCCGCACACGAACCACCGGCGGGACCTTGACTGGCCTGGGGGCGGGGGAGAGAATGACGTGGGTGCCACGGTTGGCTTGCCCAACCGTGCTGCCAAACACTGCTGGACAAGCCAGCAGTGGCACCCGACTCGGTTTCACCCCCGGAAGGCGTCATGTCCGAGCGCTGCGAACTGCCCGACGGCCACGGCCGCTTTGGCCCCTTCGGCGGCCGCTACGTCCCGGAGACCCTCACGCGGGCCCTGGAGCAGTTGACGGCCGAATATGAGCGGGCGGCCGCCGACGCGGCCTTTGCCCAGCAGCTTGCCGGCCTTTACCGGCATTACGTGGGCCGGCCCTCGCCGCTTTATTTCGCCGGGCGGCTCACCCGGCAGTGCGGCGGGGCACAAATCTACCTCAAACGCGAAGACCTCAATCACACCGGCTCGCACAAGATCAACAACACCCTAGGCCAGGCCCTGCTGGCGCTGCGGATGGGCAAGCGGCGGGTGATCGCCGAGACCGGGGCCGGCCAGCACGGCGTCGCCACCGCCACCGCCTGCGCCCATTTCGGCCTGGACTGCGTCGTCTACATGGGCACCGAGGACATCCGCCGCCAGCGGCCCAACGTCTTCAGCATGAAACTGCTGGGGGCCGAGGTGCGGCCGGTCTCCAGCGGCTCCCGCACCCTCCGCGACGCCGTCAACGAGGCCTTTCGCGATTGGATGAATTCCGTCGAGGGCACGCACTATTGCCTGGGCTCCGTGGTCGGGCCGCATCCCTTTCCCCGCATGGTCCGCGATTTCCAGTCGGTCATCGGCCGCGAGACGCGGGCGCAATGCCTCGAACAACTCGGCCGGCTGCCGGAGGTGGTCGTGGCCTGCGTCGGCGGCGGCAGCAACGCCGCGGGGATGTTCTCGCCGCTGGTCGCCGACGCGGGGATCGAGTTGGTAGGGGTCGAGGCGGGCGGGCGCTCCGACCGCAGCGGAGACCATGCCGCCACACTCTGTCGCGGCCGTCCCGGCGTCCTCCACGGCAGCTTCAGCTACGTCCTCCAGGACGACGACGGCCAGACGGCCGACGTCCACTCGGTCTCCGCCGGGCTGGATTATCCGGGCACGGGACCGGAGCACAGCTATTGGAAGGAATCGGGCCGGGTCCGCTACACCAGCGCGCGGGACGAAGAGGCCCTGGCCGCCTTCGAAGCCCTGGCCCGCAGCGAGGGCATCCTGCCGGCCTTGGAGAGTTCGCACGCCGTGGCCGAGGCGATGAAAATGGCCGCGGCGCGGCCGCCGCACGAGGCGATCGTGGTGTGCCTCTCCGGGCGGGGCGATAAGGACGCGGCCGAGATCGCCCGGCTGCGGGGCGCGGAGTATTGACGCCATGTCCCGGATCGACGCGGTATTCTCCGAGCTTCGCCGCCAAGGCCGCAAGGCCCTGATGCCCTTTGTCACCGCCGGCGACCCCGACCTGGACTTCACCGCCGCGCTGTTGGGCCGCCTGGTCGCCCGCGGGGCCGCGCTGTGCGAATTGGGCATCCCCTACAGCGATCCCGTGGCCGACGGGCCGGTGATCCAGGCCTCCTACAGCCGTGCCCTGGCGGGAAAGATCAAGCTCGACGCGATTTTCGCCATGCTCGGCGCGCTGACGCCCTCGCTGGCGGTCCCCGTGGTCACGATGGTCAGCTATGCGATCGTCTATCGCCGCGGGCTGGAGGAGTATGTGGCGGCGGCCCAAGCGGCCGGAGTGGCCGGGCTCATCGTCCCCGATCTGCCCGTGGAAGAGGCCGGCCCGCTGGCCGCCGTCTGCCGCCGCGCGGACCTCAGCCTCATCCAACTGGTCACGCCGACCACGCCCAGGGAGCGGGCGCTGCGGATCGCCGAGTGCTCCAGCGGATTCATCTACTATGTCTCGGTAGCCGGCATCACCGGCGAGCGGAGCGAGTTGCCGCCGCAACTCGTCGACGAGGTGGCCTGGCTGCGATCGAAGACGCCGCTGCCGATCTGCATCGGCTTCGGCATCAGTCGGCCGGAGCACGTGCGGACCCTCTCTCCGGTGGCCGACGGCTTGATCGTCGGCTCGGCGATTGTTCGCCGCATGGCCGAGTTGGACGGCAAGTCGCGCGAGGCGGTGTTGGCCGAGATCGACGACTTCCTGGGCCAGTTGCTGGCGGCGATGTAGGTCGCGGCTCGCTACAACCGCTACGATCGCTACGCCGCGCAGTCCTCGGGAAAATCACGGCCCGCGGCGACCGCCGTGCAAGCTAGGCTTCATCTAGAGGCGGATCCCTTCCCGCATTGCCAGGAGACACTCCCATGTCGCAAGCACTCCAATCCCCGCCGGACACCTTCCTCGATCGTCGTTCGTACGACGTGTCGCAGCGGGCACCGGCCTTCGAGCGGCGGCAGTTCGCCGACTCCTACGAGGAACTTTCGCCGGAAGCCCAGGAACTCGGCCACGCGGTGGACGAGTACAAGCTCCGCCATCGCCGCCGCTTCATCAACTACGAAGAAACGTTGGCGCTGGTGAAGTCGCTGGGATACCATAAGTAAGGATGAAGGATCAAGGAGGAAGGATAAAAGACGCGTAGCGCCACGCTTGCGGTTTCGCAGTCTTATTCACCCTTTATCCTTCATCCTTCGCGTAGCAGCGGCTCGCGCAAACGGCGGGTAGTGACAATGCCGATGGTCTCGCCGCGGGCGTTGGTCACGGCGGCGAGGCCTTCATTGGCGCTCTCCAGCCGCGTCAACACGGCCAGCAGCGTGCTGTTGTCGCGGATCTCCAGCAAGGGGCGCACCGGCCCAAGCTCCGGCGAATCGCTCAGCGCCAGGTCGATGACGCGGACGTAGCCGGCGAGGCTGCCGGCGGACGTGGCCGATTCGACGGGAATCACCGCCGCCCGGCAACGCTCGGCCAGCGCCAAGACATCCTGCTTGCTCATGCCGGCCTGCGCGCGGGGCATCTGGCCGACGGGGACGAGGAATTCCACGACCGGGCGGCCGGCCGCCGCGAAGATACCGCGGGCCAGGCTGCGCTGGGCCGGATGAAGGATGCCGGCCTCGTGCCCTTCTTCCAGCACGCGGCGGAGCTCGCGGCGGGCAATAATCGAACGGATCGGCTTGGGCGAGACCCGCAACAAACGGGCCAGCAGACGACTGGAGCCCCACAGCCACGCGCTGAGCGGCAACAGCAGGACGACGAACACGAGAAACAGCGGCCCGAAACGCCGCAGCAGCCGGTTGGGGGCCTGGAGAAACAGGTTCTTCGGCAGCAGCTCGCCATAGACCAGCAGCACGGGGGCCGCCACCAGCGGGGCGATCCACGGCACCAGCGTCCCCGGGCCCGGAATGACCGCCCGCAGCACCACCACCATGGCCAGCGAGACCAGGTAAGTGGCCAGGCTGTTGCCGACCAGCGTGGTGGCCACGAACAGCGAAGGGTGGTTGGTCAGGAAGAGCAGGCCGCGGGCGGCCGTTGCGCCGCCCATGGCGTCCAGCACGAGGCGCAAACGCGTGGCCCGATAAAACCCCGTCTCCGCGCCGCTAAACAGCGCGCTGAGCAACACTCCCACCAGCCCCAGCCCGCAGGCAATCCAGATCATGGCGGGGCCTCCTCGGCTGCGGGCATGGTCAGCTCGACCAGCAACTGGCCGCGCAAGGGGGCGTCGAGGACGCGGAAGCGGAAGGGCCCCCAGCGGCACTCGTCGCCCGGCTGGGGCAGCCGCTCCAGCACCTCCTGCACGATTCCGGCGACCGTGACGCTCTTGCTCGCCGGCCGCTCGACGTGGAAGTAGCGGGCCAGCCGCCGCAGGCTGGTCATGCCGGTGACGTGCCAGACGCCCGCGGCAATTCGCCGGATGGGCGCCCTGCGCAACAGCCGTTCGCTGCGGCTGGGGGTGCCGCTGAAGATCGTGTCGAGGATGTCGTCGAAGCTGAGGATGCCGACCGTCTCGCCGTGCTCGTTGACCACGGCGGCCACCTGCCGGCGGCCAAGCATGGCCCCCAGGACGCCGGCCACCGTGGCGCACCAAGGGACGTAAAACACCGGCTCCGCGCGGCGCTGGAGGTCGGCCGCGGGCACCGCCCAAAGCTCGTCGAGGCAAAGCGCCGCGGCCACCTCGTCGCTGTCCGGCTCGGTCAGCAGCAGGTAGCCGCTTTCGGGCATCCGCCGCCGCAGGTCGTCCAGCGCCACCGGGGGGCGAAACGAGGAAAACTGGGTCCGCGGCCGCATCAGCTCATCGACGCGAATCTCGGACAACAGCACGATGCGCTCCAGGACCCCTTGTTCCTGCTGGACCAGGGCGGCGTCGGCCACCGACGCCCGGACCGCCCGCTCCAGGTCGCGGATGTGCAGATACGGTTCGGGCTCGAAGTTCGGCCAGAGCAGTCGCCGCGAGAGGAGATTGGCCGTGCGGAAGACGGGCCGCAGGGGGTCCAGCAGCCGCACCGCGACGGCCAGCGGAAGCCCGACGAGCGCCGAGACGGATCGTGGCTTCATGACGGCCAGGCTCTTGGGCAGCATTTCGCCGCAGACGATGATGACGGCCAGGGCGGCAATCGAGAAGGCGCCGGCGGCAGCGGTCCGCCCGCCGCTTTCCAACTGGATGCCGATGACGGCGGCGACGGCGAAATAGGCCAGGTTGACCAAGAGGTTCCAGAAGAGCACGGCGGTCAGCAGGCGGTCGGGATCGCCCAGCAGTCCGGCGGCGATCCGTTGCGAGCGATTTCCCGCGGCTAGCCCCCTGCGATCGGACCGCCGCAGGTAGAAGAGGGCCGCTTCGCTGGTGGAAAAGAAAGCGGAGCAGCCCAGCAGCAGGGCCATGGCCACCAGCGCGGAAGCGTATTGGATCATTGGAAAGGATGAAGGATAAAGGAGGAAGGAGGAAGGAAGGGGGAAGGCGGAAACATGACTGCGAAACCGCAAGCGTGGCGCCGTGCCTGTTTCATCCTTTATCCTTCATCCTTCATCCTTAATTTGCCGTTGTTCGCCCGGTGGCGACGTCGAATTCGTAGACGGCGGGGATGAGCATGGCGGCCGTGGTGAAGCCGTAGGCCGCCGCGGTCACCAGGAACACGCCCAGCGTATAGTCCAAGAGGAAGCTGGTAATGGCATAGAAGGTGGCCAAGGGGCAGAGGAAGGAGGCCACGCCGATGGCGGTCGAGGGATTTCTGGCGCCCAGGGCGATGTAGAGGCCCACGCCGCCGCCGAGCATGAAGACCAGGAAGGGCTGCAATTGGGCCAGCGTCTGGCCGCTGAAGGCGGTAATGATGCGCATGCAGGTGGCCACGCCCAGGGAGAGGAAGAAGACGGTTCCCAGGCTGGTGGCGATGGCGGTGCGGGAGTTTTCGTAGTTCATGCCGGCGTGCAGGCCCAGCACGGCGACGAAGAAGTAGAGCACGGCCGCCCCGCCCAGCACGTAAAGGAGGTTCTCCAGGCTCAACTGCCCGGCCAGCCACAGGTATCCGCACAGCGCCGCCGGCAGCAGGACCATCTCCTTGGTGTTGTAGAAGATGCCGCCGAGCTTGCCGAAGACGAGTTCCTTGGGCGTCAGGTCGCTGACCAGCAGCAGGTCCAGGGCCCGGCAGTCGCGCTCGCTGGTCATCGAGGTGACCGATTGGGCGTTGACCAGCACCAGGCTCAACAGCAGCAGGGTCGCCAGCACGGCGGTGGCGGTCCCGAGCGACCCTCCGCCGGCGACGGTGGCGTGCAGGCCGGCCGCGGCCAGGCCGACGAGGAGGATATAGGCCAGGCGGATCACCAGCAGCTTCCGCCCGTAGGCCCAGGTGCGAATCTCCCGCCAGAGGATCGGATTGTCCCAGACGTGGCGGGTGCGGGTGGCGGCGGCCGCGGGCGTGGCCGCGGCGGCGGCCGGTTGGGCCGCTTCCCGTGGGAGCCGACGCTCCTCGCCCCCGGGATTCCAGCGCCGCAGCATGGCGATGGCCAGGCCGTTCAGCAGCAGCGTCATCACCGCCGCGGTGACGAGAAAGAGGGGGACCGCGCCGGGAAGCACGGCGTGCAGGGAGGGATGGGTTGCCGCCAGCACGGCCCGCCAGGGGCTGACGGCCGCCGCCCAATCGGCGGCCGAGATGCCGGCGAGGCTGTTGCCCAGGAAGCCGGCGGCCACGATTTCGCCCACCGCCAGCCACAAGACCAGGGCCAGCACGGTCATGGCCAGGGCCTGGAAGGTCTTCTCCCGCCACAGGGCCAAGGTCGAGCCCAGGCTGCCGCAGGCGGCCACGCAGGCCACCGTGACGGCCAGCACGCGGGCGATCTGGCCCGTCGACACGCCGCCCAGCAAGGCGGCAATCATGAACAGCGGCAAGGCGGCGGCCAGCAGGACCAACACGCCCAGGAGGCTGGCCGCCAGTTTTCCCACCACCAATTCGCCGTTGGATAGATGGGTCAGCAGGAGGAGGACCAGGGTGTGACGGTCTTTTTCTTGGGCGACCGCGCTGGCGGCCAACAGGGCCGAGAAGAAGATGGCCGCCGCCGCTTGCAACAGGGCGAGAAACTGGAAGATCACGGCCCCGAAGCGGGCCAGGTCGCCGGTGTCGCGGACCAACTGCGTCCCCGTCAGCACCAGCCAGGCCGTGCTCATCAACAGCAGCAGGGCGGCCACGTAGGCCGCCCTGGCGACGTAGGTCCTCCCCCGCCGCGGGGCAAGCACTACCTCCCGACTGAACACAGGGCCGAGCAGCATAAGACAGAGGGGTTGGGGACTGGGGACTGGGGACTGGACTGGGGATCAGACTCCCATGATACCATAGCGACGAGGGATTAGGGATTGGGGGCTGGGGGCTGGAAAAGCCCCGCGACTGCGTCGCGGGGGTGGAGTGCGGAGGGGCAGGCGGCCCCCGCGACGCAGTCGCGGGGCTTTTCCAGTCCCCAGTCCCTAGCCCCCAGCCCCTAGCGCCTCGCCGGTTTCGCCCCGGCATCGAGGTGGGCGGCAATCCACTGCTCCAGCTCGGCCCAATCCACCGCGGGCAGCTTCGAGCGGTCGGGCCGCAAGCCGGCCGCGTCCTTGATATAGACGTGCACGAGGTCTTCCGCCGGCTTGTCCGTGTTCCAGTGCAACAGCACGCGGACGCAATGGCGGAGCGAGTCCGGCACGTCCAACTCGTGGACGCACATCAACGCCACGTCGAGCCAGCCCAATTGCCGGGCGGCCAGGGCGGGAAACTCGGCGTCCAGGTCCGGGGTCGTCGAAAACACGGCGCTGGCCACGTCCGCCGCGGCAATGCCGTTGCGGCGAATCATCAGCGCCAGCAACTCGCGGGTTGCCTTGAGAATCGCCTCGCTGGTGTTGGCATCCGCCGTGGTGGCGCCACGAACTCCGCGGCATGGCATGGCTGTTCTCCTCGGCAAGGGGACTGTCCCAATTTTCGGGCAGCGACGCGAAGCGTCGGCCCGAAAATGGGACTGTCCCCCTTGGTTGACACGGCAAAGGCCAAGCGACTTACGCAAACGGCCCTACGACGACGCCCCAGTTTACCCCCGGCCGAGGAAATGTGCCACCATGCCGCGGCTTAATCCGTCGTCACGGTGATCCTGCGGACCTTGACGCCGGCGGCCTTGGGCAACAAAGAATGTACCGAAGCGGGGTGTGGTTATTACTCCTTACCTGGAAACGATTTACAGTAGACGGTCCCGGTCGGGGCGGCGGCCGCGGCTGCCAAAATGGCAGAAAATTCCACGCCCCGGGGTGCCTTCCCCGGTTGTGGACCCGCCGCAAGACCGTTATACTTGCATGGTTTAGGGCTTTCGGAAGCCGCTTTGCCCCAAACCGATCCCGCTGCTGCCCGATTCCATGCGTTTTACGCTCATCGACCGCATCGTCGACTTTCAGCCCGGCGCTAGCATCACGGCGCGGAAATCGCTGACGATGAGCGAAGAATACCTGGCCGACCACTTCCCCAATTTTCCCGTCATGCCGGGGGTGTTGATGCTGGAGGCGATGACCCAGGCCTCCGCTTGGCTGGTCCGCCTCAGCGAGGACTTCGCCCACAGCCTCGTGACGCTGAAGCAGGCGGTCAACGTGAAATATAGCCAGTTTGTCGAGCCGGGGCAGACGTTGACCGTCGCCGCCGAGATCCTTTCGCAAACCGGCGAGGAAACGAAGCTCAAGGCCAGCGGCTCCGTCGACGGCCGGATGATCGTCAGCGCGCGGCTGGTCTTATGGCGCCGCAACCTGGCCGACCGCTACCCGGACAAGGCGGTCATCGACGAGGCGATCATCCGCGACCTGCGACAAACGTTCCGGGTGTTGTACCAACCCGAGCTGGTGCCCCAAAATCAACCCTGAGCGACGGGATTTTCATGCGATTTGAAGGAAAGACGGCCTTGGTCACCGGGGGGAGCCGCGGCATCGGCCGCGCCTGCGTGGCGCAATTGGCTGCCGAAGGGGCCACCGTGGCGCTCGTCTATCGCAGCAACCAGGCGGCCGCCGAGGGCCTGATCGCCGAATTGGCCCTGCCCGCGGGCCGGGTGACGGCCTTCCAGGCCGACGTCGCCGACCTGGCCCGCGCCCACCAAATCGTCGACCAGCTCGTCGAGCAATGGCAGCACCTCGACATCCTCGTCAACTCGGCCGGCATCGTCCAGGACGGCCTGCTGGGCGCCATGACCGCCCAGCAGTGGACGGATGTCCTGGCCACCAACCTGGGCGGGACGTTCAACTATTGCCACGCCGTTACCCAGCCGATGATGATGCAGCGGCAGGGGGCGATTGTGAATCTCTCCAGCACGGCGGCCGAATTTGCCTCCCGCGGCCAGGTCAACTATGCCGCCAGCAAGGGGGGCGTCAACGGCCTGACCCGCGCCCTGGCCAAGGAATTGGCGGTCCGCAAGGTCCGCGTCAATGCCGTGGCCCCCGGCATGATCGAGACCGACATGAGCCAGGTCGTCCGCGGGGTGGCCGGCGAGCAGATCAAGAATGCCATCCCCATGAAGCGGATCGGCAAGCCGGAAGAGGTCGCCCGCGCGGTCGCCTTCCTGGCCAGCGACGAGGCCGCCTACATCACCGGACAGGTCCTCCGCGTCGACGGCGGCCTGAGCCTGGGCGGACATTAACGGACCAGTAGGAAGCGAACGGAAAACTCTTTTAGATAAGCTTGGGAGGTCAAGCACCATGCCGACAAAGGACGAGATTTACGACAAGATCAAGACTGCCCTGGTGGACGCCTTGGGGGTCGATGAGGACGAAATTGTCCCCGAGGCCACCCTGGTGGGAGACCTGGGGGCCGAGTCCATCGACTTCTTGGACATCGTCTTCCGCCTGGAAAAGGCGTTCGCCATCAAGATCCCCCGCGGGGAACTCTTCCCCGAGGACGTGCTGACCGACTCGAAGTACGTGCAGGACGGCCGCGTCACCGAGACCGGCCTGGCCGAGCTGAGGAAGCGGATGCCCTTTGCCAACCTCGAAGACTTCGCCAAGAATCCCGTGGTCCAGGACTTCGGCAACCTGCTGACCGTGGCCGACATGTGCCGCTTCGTCGAGGGCAAGGTGGGAGTGACCGGCTAGGCGCCGCGGCTCCCAAGCCGAGAGCAAAGGTTTTTTCCGATGCGCTGGTACTGGATCGATCGGTTCCTGGAATTCGAGAGCGGCCGCTACGCCAAGGCCGTCAAGTGCGTCTCCTTGGCCGAAGACTACCTCCACGACCATTTCCCCCAGCATCCGTTGCTGCCCAATTCGCTGGTGGTCGAGGGGCTGGCCCAGACCGGCGGCCTGCTGGTCTGCGAACACAGCCACTTCACCGAGAAGGTCATCCTGGCGAAGATTTCCAAGGTCGAGTTTTTCGGCGAGGCGCTGCCCGGCGATACCCTCCTTTACACGGCCACCATCGAGTACATCAAGGACGAGGGGGCCGCCGTCACCGCCACCAGCCAGATCAACGGCGTGCCGCACGCGCGGGCCGAGATCGTCTTCGTCCATCTCAACGACGCCCGCGTGGCCAACTTCTTCGAGCCGGAGACGTTCTTGCAGATGATGCACCTGCTGGGGGCATTCGAGGTGGGCCATGCCGCCGACGGCAGTCCCTTGCGGCCGCCGCCCAACCTGCTGAAGGCCGCGGCGCGGCGCGGCTGCCCCGCGCCGGCGGCCGCCGGCACGAAAACCACGGAGGAGCAGTCGTGAGAAGGCGCGTCGTAGTTACCGGCATCGGCTGCGTCACCCCGCTGGGCGCAGACATCGAGACCATGTGGCGGGGGCTGCGGGAGGGCCGCTCGGGCGTGGGCTACACGACCCGCTTCGACGCCAGCAATTTTCCCACCAAGATCGCCGCCGAGGTCCGCGACTGGGACCTTTCCGACGTGGGCGAGAATCCCGCCGACTGGAAATTCCAGGGCCGCCACACCCATTTCGCCGTCGGCGCCGCGAAGAAGGCCATGGCCGACGCCGGCGTGCTGGATCGCCCCTTGGACCCCACGCGGCTGGGCGTCTACACCGGGGCGGGCGAAGGCCAGCAGGACTTCGACCGTTTCACGCGGATGATGGTGGCCGGCCTGGCCGGCGGCGATACGCTCGACCTGGGCCGCTTCACCCGCGCCGGCCTGGAGATGCTCCACCCCATCGCCGAGCTGGAGCAGGAGCCCAACATGCCGGCCGCCCACCTGGCCAGCCTCTTCAACGCCCAGGGACCGAACATCAACTGCCTGACCGCCTGCGCCGCCAGCAGCCAGGCGGTGGGCGAGGCGGTCGAGATCATCCGCCGCGACGAGGCCGACGTCATGCTGGCCGGCGGCGCCCACACCATGATCCATCCCTTCGGCGTGACCGGCTTCAACCTCCTGACCGCCCTGAGCACCCGCAACGACGAGCCCGCGCGGGCCTCACGCCCCTTCGACCGCGACCGCGACGGCTTCGTCCTCGGCGAAGGCGCCGGCATGGTGGTGCTGGAGGAACTGGAGCGGGCGCGGGCCCGCGGGGCGCGGATCTACGGCGAGATGATCGGTTACGGCTCGACCGCCGACGCCTTCCGCATCACCGACACCCATCCCGAGGGCCGCGGCGCCATCAGTTGCATCAAGATGGCCCTGGCCGACGGCGGCGCGGGCATCGACGACGTCGACTACATCAACGCCCACGGCACCAGCACCACGGTCAACGACAAGGTCGAGACGCTGGCCATCAAGCAGGTCTTCGGTCCGCGGGCCTATAAGATTCCGGTCTCCAGCACGAAGAGCATGATGGGCCACCTGATCGCGGCCGCCGGGGCGACGGAGTTGATCATCTGCCTGTTGGCCATTCGCGACAACGTCGTGCCGCCGACGATCAACTACGAGACGCCCGATCCGGAGTGCGATTTGGACTATGTCCCCAACGTGGCCCGCCAGTCCCGTTGCGATGTGGCCTTGTCGAACAGCTTTGGTTTCGGCGGCCAGAACATCACGCTGCTCTGCCGGCGATTTACCGGTTGACGCGGACGCACGTGGTCCCCTCTCCCTCCGGGAGAGGGTTAGGGTGAGGGCGGATCGCGGGCGGGACCACCACGCCCGGGTCGCGCCCGGCGGGAACTATTGCCATGAGCGACGCTCCCCAAGTTGCGAATTCTCCCCGCCGCTGGTTCCGGCCCACGCCGGATCGCGTGGTGCTCGCCTTGCTGGCGGTCGAGGCCTTTCTGATCCTCTCCGAGTGGTTTGGCTGGTTCCCCTTCAACCGGCACAAGGGCTGGGCGCTGGTGATCGGCCTGGCGGTCGTCATTGTGGCGGTGCTTTTGATGTTCCTCTGGTTCTTGGCCGCCTTGATCTTTCGCTGGCGGTTTCAGTACAGCATTCGCTCGTTGTTCGTGTTGACGCTGGTCGTGGCCGTCGCGTGCAGTTGGCTGGCGGTGGCGGAGCGGCAGGCGAGGAAACAGCGGGAGGTGGTGGAGTCGATTAAGAAGGCCGGCTTCATCGTCAATTATGACGACGGCTCAGTCTCGACGAGCTGGGTTGAGGACGCCGGCGGCGGCGTCGAGTACGTCGCCGAATCCCGGGACTCCGTTGCCGAATCGCCACGGGCAGCGTGGCTGCGGAGGGTACTGGGAGACGAAGTGTTCGTGAACGTGACGGTGGCTTTTTTTACGAGGCCCGAGGTCGGCGACGCCGAGCTGGAGCGACTCAAGGAATTGAACAACCTCGAAGCATTGTATCTCTGGGACACCAAGGTCGGCGATGGGGGGCTGGCACGCCTGACGGGGTTGACCCAACTGCGAAAGTTGAGCCTCCGGCACACCAGCGTGAGCGATGCCGGGCTGCGATACCTCAAGGGGTTGACGCACCTTGAGCGGCTTGACCTCACGGAAACGAGGGTCACCGCCGCGGGCGTGAGGGACCTCAAAAGGGCATTGCCGAACACACGCATCTATGGGCTGTGACACCAATCGTTGCCGTCGCCTTGCTGATGCGGATCGGATCGCCAAGCCCACCGGCTGCGGCCGGTGGGATCGGCGCTACGCGACCGCCGGCCGCCCCAGCGCCCGTTCCAGCCGTGCCAGCACCGACGCCTTGCCCAGGATCGCAAGACAATCGAACAGCCCCGGACCGACCGCCTTGCCGGTGACGGCGACCCGCAGGGCATGAATGATCGCACCCGGCTGAATGCCCTCGGCGGCGATGAACTTGTGCAGGAGCGCCTCCAGCGCGGCCGGCTCGAAGGACTCGGCTGCGGCCAGACGGTCCTTGAACTTCGCGACCAACTCCGACGCCCCGGGGGCGCGAAGCCGCTTGTCAAAGGCCTTTTCGTCATAGGTTAACTGGTCGTCGGCGACGAAGAAGAAATCGGCGTAGGCCAGGATGTCGCCGGAGACCTTGATGCGGTCGCCGGCGGCGAGGAGGATGCGGGTTAACTTCTCAATTTGACCTGCACCCGCCGAGCCCTCACCCCCTGCCCCTCTCCCGGAGGGAGAGGGGAGATGCAAGAATCCAGCCGTTTGCAGGAAGGGTAGCACCAGAGAAACTTTCCGCTCAAGCGGCAGGGCCTGGAAATGGCGGTCCTCGAAGGCCCAAAGCTTCTTCGGATCAAAACTCGCCGCGGCCTTCGTCACCCGCTCCAGCGAAAAGTTCTCGATCAATTGTTGCCGGCTGAAATTCTCGCTCTTGTCGTCCAGCGACCAGCCCAGCAGGGCGAGATAATTCACGATCGCCTCGGGCAGATAGCCGACGCTCTCGTAGAACTCGACCATCACGGGGTTGAGCTGCTCGGGCGTGGGCGTGCGTCCCAGGGCTGCCAAAACCGCCCGGCCGTGCTCGACCATCTGGGCGAAGTCGTGGTTCTTCAGATACTTGTCGAGCTTCCGTTTGCTGAGCTTGTTCTTGCTGCCCGGCTCGGCCACGAAGGGCAAATGGGCGTACTGCGGCACAGGATAGCCGAGCGATTGGATAATGAACACCTGGCGCGGCGTGTTGGAAAGATGCTCCTCGGCGCGGATCACGTGCGTGATCTGGAACTCGTAATCGTCCACGACGCTGGCCAGGTGATAGAGGCAGGTGCCGTCGGCCCGCTGGATGACGTGGTCCTGCTCGCGGGCCCATTGCACCTCGACCCGGCCGCGCACCAGGTCGTCGATGGCCAGCGTGCCCTCGCGGGGCATTTTCAGCCGCACCACGGCCCGCCGGCCCTCGGCCTCGAAGCGGGCACAGTCGGCCGCCGTCTCGGCCAGAAAGCGCCGGCTGTAAAGAAACGGCTGCTTCGCCTGCTCCGCCGCCTGACGCTCGGCCTGGAGTTCTTCGGGCGTGGCATAGTCGCGGTAGGCCGTCCCGGAGGCCAGGAGCCGCTCGACCGCCGCCTGATAGCGCTCGGACCGCTGCGACTGATAATACGGGGCGTGCGGCCCGCCGACCTCCGGGCCCTCGTCCCAGTCGATCCCCAGCCAGCGCAGGCCGTGGAGGATCGGCGCCAGCGCCGCCTCGACGTTCCGCTCCTGGTCGGTATCGTCGATCCGCAGGATGAACTGGCCGCCGTGCCGCCGGGCAAAGAGCCAGCAAAACAAGGCCGTGCGGACACCGCCGATGTGCAGATAACCGGTCGGACTGGGGGCGAAGCGGGTGCGGACGGACATGGGAAAGGGATTTCGGGATTTGGGGATTTAGGGATTTGGAGACGAGAAAAGCCCCGCGACTGTGTCGCGGGGGTGGAAACGCCGACAGCGTGTCATTATTCCAGGTCAGGGAGCGGGTGTCCAGGGTAGCGCGTTATCGTGCGGGTGCCACTGCTGGCTTGTCCAGCAGTGCTGCGGGCGTTGGCAGGTCCACACTGCTGGACAAGCCAGCAGTGGCACACGTCTATCCGCCCCAGGCGCCCTTGGCCTGCTGCTGACGCTTGATCCGCTCCTGAACCAGCCGGTTTCTCAACGCCTTGCGCTCGGCCTTGCTCAGTTTGTTTTGCGCGGCAGCGGGCGGGGTAGTCGCCGCCGGCGCGGCCGCCGCAACCGCCGAGGCACGCCGCAAGACCGGCTGCGGCGAGCCGTGCGGCGAATCGACCGTCACCCAGGGATCGTCCGCCGCGGGACTCTTTTGCGTGCCCTTTTTCGCGCTTGGTTTGGCGGCCTTCTTCGCCCGCGGCGGCAGCAGGCCACCGGCGTCGGCCAGCACGTAGCGGAGTTGAAGCCCCATCGCCAGCAGCAGGAGGAGATGGCCGCCCATCACCGCCCCCTGCAGGACCATCACCCGACGGACCGGGTCTTCCACGCTCAGCCATCCCAGCCGCAGGGGCACGGCCGCCGCATACGCCCCGGCCGCCGCCAGCAGTGCCGCCGTGGAAAGCCGGCATGGCCACATGTCCAGCAGCAGCCTGACGCCGATTGCCCCCAACAGCAACGCATAGCCGATCACCCACCAGATCGAGCCGTCGCCCAGCAGCGCGGTCCCGGTCAGCAGGGTCACGAGGTCGCGGAAGCCTTCGTGCAGGCTGGCCGCGGCGTCGCTGGCCATCAGGAACCAGCACAAGGCGGCCCAGAGCCAGACGCGGTAGCGGCCGCGGTAGTCGTCCACCTGGTGGCGGCGGACGCTATAGACCAGGACCGCGACCAGGCTGGCGGCCAACAGCAGCAGCGACGAGAACCAGGCGGCCAGGCTCCCCTTGCCGCCCAGGTCGAAGGCGGCGATGGGCCCGACCGGCGGCCGATGGCCCAAGACCGCCGTCAGACGAGGCATCCAGACACTCAGGGCTTCGATGGCGGCGATGAGCATTGCCCCGGCCAGGAAGATCAAGGCCCAGCCGATCAGCCGCCGGGGCGCCAGGTCCAGCAGCGCGGGCTGTTGGTCGAGGAATTCGGCGTCGCCGTAGCGTTGGGTCTTGTGCACCGGCGGCGTCGTGACGCGGCTGGTCGGCGAGGCGGCTGCGGCGCCGGCGATCCCGGCGGCGCCGGCGCGTTCTTCGGTAAATAGCCGGCGGCGGCGCTGATCGCCCGGTCCGCCGCCAAATTGGGTAAGGGAGAAGGACACGGCCGTTTTTTCCGAGGGTGCGGTGTATTAGGAACTTCGGCATTTTGCGGGCGGGGAGTCCACATGGGCATGTCGAAATTTTCGCCACTGCTGGCCAAAGTTTCGACATTTTCCTCTCTCCCCGGCCGGGTTTGCTTAACGCAATGCCTTATTTATCAACAACTTGCGCGTGGCGCTCCCGGCGCGCAGAAACGGCATGTCTTTTGCTTCAACGGTTCGGCGTTCCATTTCGACCGAGATGCCCGCGGGAGCGGACAGACCCCTAACAGGAAAGGAAGGAATCGATGCGGCGAAAAGCAGGCTTTACCCTGGTCGAGCTCCTCGTGGTGATTGCGATCATCGGTACGATCACGGCAATGCTCTTGCCGGCGGTCAACGCCGCGCGGGAGGCAGGCCGGCGCAATACCTGTAAGAACAATCTCAAGCAAGTCGCACTGGCGTGCCTGAACTTCGCCAGCGCGCACGGCGGGCTTCCCGCGGCCAGCACGGTGCCGAGTTGGGACACTTCCCCGGCGACCTACGGAGATTCGCCGCGGATCGGCTGGGTCTGGTCGGTGCTGCCCTACATGAACCAGGGGAACATCGCGGATCAATACCACGGCGACGTCCCCTGGTTCGACCCCTCCATTCAGAATCTGGTTACGACGCCGTTGTCGGTGATGGAGTGCCCGACCGATCCCATCGCCGGCATCGTTTTCAGCGGTACGGACACCAGCCCGGTGACGGGCACGGCGGTGCCCTTCCAGGCGGCGGCTGCCGACTACTTCGCCATCGTGGCGCTGAACTCGAACGTTTCGCAACTCGGATTCAGCCCGCGCCAGGATGAGACCTATACCTCCGCCAACAACTCCAATTACGCCTACCTGGGCGCTTTCCAGGACGACCAGATCACGAAGCTGGCGGACATCCGCGACGGCGAGTCCAACACGATGATGCTCGCGGAAATGTCGGGCCGGCCCAAGGCCTACCTGACCGGCGGATTTCTTAATACGAGCGTCGCGGACAAAACCTACGGATACGGCGCCTGGGCCCACAACAACAAGCACGTCATTGGCTCTTACACCTTCGACGGGCTGACCAGTCCGGGGCCCTGCCCCTTGAATTGCTCCAACCAGTTCGCCGTTTACAGTTTCCATCCCAAGGGCGCCAACACCGTGTTCGTCGACGGATCGGTGCACTTCCTCTCCCAGGACATCGACCTGTTTGTATTCTTCGGCCTGGTGACCCGCGCCGGCGGCGAAGTCATTCCCGGCAACGCCCTTTCGGATTAAGTAGGGTGGGTCGAGGCGCCATGCGAAGCATGGTCCCGAGCCCCACCGGCGCTTTTTCGCGAGCCTACGATTCGTGGAGGATAACATGTCTCGATATGCAATTTGTCTGTTGGCCCTGGCGCTGCCGCTGGCCGGTTGCGGGGGCGGCGCGGCGTCGCGGCCGCAATACCAGGTCCACGGCAAGGTCGTCACCAACGACGGCAAACCGGCCGTTGGGGCGATTGTGGTGCTGCACCCGGTGAACCAGCCGGACGCCGGCCGCTTTCCACCGCGGGGAGTCGTCGCCAAGGACGGCGCCTTCGTCGTCAGCTCGCGGCTGGCCCACGACGGCGCCCCCGAGGGCGATTACGACGTCACCCTGATCTGGCCGGAAGAGCAAGACCCGAAGAACCCCAGCGAAAACACCCCGCCGGACCGGCTGAAGAAGCGCTACGACGACGTCAAACATGCCCCGTGGCACGTGCACGTGAAGGCCGGCGACAACGCCCTGGAGCCCTTCACCGTTGAGTAAGAGACTGCAACGCGACTTGGGACGCCTCCCGCATTTTGCATTTTGCATTTTGCACTTTCAGTAGTTTCTAAGACTTTTGGTCTATGATAGGACGCCCCTTTCGGGACATCATGTGGGTGAGAAATAACCTCATGTATCCCGAAAGGAGAGCGTCATGGATGATGGTAAGGTAATTTGGTCC
>JBKQVT010000177.1:0-10363 GCA_052139835.1 Thermoguttaceae bacterium | reverse complement strand
CATCCATGACGCTCTCCTTTCGGGATACATGAGGTTATTTCTCACCCACATGATGTCCCGAAAGGGGCGTCCTATCATAGACCAAAAGTCTTAGAAACTACTGACTTTGCATTTTTCATTTTGCATTGCTTGGCTGCCACGACGCCGAATACAGAAGGAAGAATGCAAATTGCAAAATGCAAAGTGCAAAATGACGACCACAGCTCAAGGCCGACTGCACTGTTCTAACTCCTCACTCCTGGTTCGTGCTCTTGGACCGAAACGTAGACCAGCCGCAGGTGGTGCAGCATGTCCTCGATGTCGGCCGATTCCTGCGGGGTGCGGTTGCCGGTCGTCTTTTCCTGGAGGACTTCCAGCGTATCGACGGCGTGCTTGGCCTGGGGCAGATTCACTTCGGTCTTTCCCGAGAGCGGATTGGGCAAGAGGCCCAAGCTGATGGCCGCCTGGAGATAGAGCGAATTGGCCAGGAGCGTGAGACTGGGGGGCGGCAAGGGGACATTGTCCTCCTGGGACGCGTCGGCCTCCGCGGCGGCCGGCTGGGGCGAGGGCGCTTGCGGCGGTTGCTGCTGTTGCTCTTGTCGCAAAGCCTCCTTCTCCGCCGCGACCTGGCTCTTCCAGTCCTCGTCGACGATGATCTTCTTTTCGGCGTTTTCTGCTTGTTCGGACATGGTAATGCTGAGAATCTAGGAGTTAGGAGTTAGGAGTTAGAAGGACAGGACGCCCATCGCTCCGCGATTCTAACTTCTAACTCCTAACTCCTTTCTCCTACCTCCCTACTCCTTTCTCCTACCTCCTTACACGAGCGCTTCCTCTTTCCGCGCCACGCGATGGGCAACCGCGGCCCCGATGAAGCCGGCGAACAAGGGGTGCGGCCGCGTGGGCTGCGACTTGAACTCCGGATGATATTGCACGCCCACGAACCAGGGATGCTCCGGGATCTCGATCACCTCGACCAGGGCGCCGTCGGGGCTGGTGCCGACAACCACCATGCCGCCCGCCTCGAACTGCTGCCGATAGGCGTTGTTGAACTCGTAGCGGTGGCGATGCCGCTCGGAAATCGCCTCCGTGCCATAGCACTTGGCCGCCTTGCTGCCGCTGCGCAGCTTGGCCGGCTGCGCCCCCAGCCGCATCGTGCCCCCCTTGTCGGTCACCGAACGCTGCTCGTCCAAGAGGCAAATCACCGGGTGGGGGGTGTTCTTGTCGAACTCGGTCGAGTTGGCCCGTTCCAGGCCCAGCATGTTGCGGGCGAACTCGGCCACCGCGCACTGCATGCCTAAGCAGATGCCGAAGAAGGGAATGCCCTGCTGCCGGGCCAGGCCAATGGCGCCGACCTTGCCCTCGATGCCGCGGTCGCCGAAGCCGCCCGGAACCAGCACGCCGTCCACGCCCGCCAGCAGCGTCTCGGCGCCTTCGCGCTCGACCGCCTCGCTGTGGACCCACTGGACGCGGACCTTGGCGCGATGGGCGACCCCGGCGTGGTCCAACGCCTCGTAGATCGACTTGTAGGCGTCGCGATGCTCGGCATACTTGCCGACCACGGCGATGGTGACCTCGTGCTTCGGATTGCGCAAGCGGTAGAGCAGGTCGCGCCAGTTATCGAGGTTCAGCGGCCCGGCCTTCAGGCCCAGCTTGCGGACGATCAACTCGTCCAGGCCGTGCTCGACCAGGCTCATGGGCACTTCGTACACGGAAAAGTCCTTGTCCTTCTCCTCGATGACCGCCTCGACGGGCACGTTGCAGAACAGCGCGATCTTCGCCCGGTCGTCGCGCCCCAGCGAGCGCTCGCAGCGGCAGACGAGGATGTCGGGCTGGACGCCGATCTGGCGCAAGAGGCCCACGCTGTGTTGCGTGGGCTTGGTCTTCAGTTCGGCGGCGGCCTTCAAGTAGGGGACCAGCGTAAGGTGGATGTAGAGGCAATTTTCCTTGCCCACGTCGAGAGAGAACTGGCGGATCGCCTCCAGGAAGGGCTGGCTTTCGATGTCGCCCACCGTGCCGCCGATCTCGGTGATGACCACGTCCACGCCGGGGCCGTCGAGCTTGGCCAGGGCGGTCTTGATCTCGTTGGTGACGTGGGGAATGACCTGGACGGTCTGGCCGAGGAACTCGCCCCGCCGCTCCTTGTTGATCACCGAAAGGTAGATCTGCCCGGTCGTGTAGTTCGAGTGGCGGTTCAACGGCGAGTTGGTGAAGCGTTCGTAATGGCCCAGGTCGAGGTCGGTTTCGCTGCCGTCGTCCAGCACGTAGACCTCGCCGTGCTGGTAGGGGCTCATCGTGCCGGGATCGACGTTGATATAGGGATCGAGCTTCTGCATGCGGACGGCCAGCCCGCGCTGCTCCAGCAACATGCCGATCGAGGCGCTGGTGAGCCCTTTTCCCAACGAGCTGACCACGCCGCCGGTCACGAAAATATGCTTGGTCATGGATTGCCTTCCTGGTTGCTTGCGGTGCGTCATGCCAGTGCGGGTGCCACTGCTGGCTTGTCCAGCAGTGCCGCGGCACGGTTGGACCAGCCAACCGTGGCACCTTGTGGGCAGAAGCCGCGGGGGCCTCCCCAAACCTGCATTTTAAGGCGTGCCGGCCGATCGGGAAAGGGGGCGAGCAGAAGGGATTAGGGATTGGGGATTAGGGATTGGAAATACGGCCCCAAGCCCGCCGGCCGCGTCCGGCGGGAGTGGGTGGGGCTGGTCAATTTGCCTTTGAAAAACCCCGCCCGGTACGCCGCCGGGCAATTGACAGCCGCGAACCCGGCCGCGATACTAACGCAAATGGAAATTCACGCCCAGAGCGCCCCCCTCCTCCTGCTGCCGCGAAACGCTTGCCTATGACCAGCTCGATCGGCGGGACCACGTCGGGTTTTGCCGGCCTCGTGGAATTCAGTCCCCAGTTTCGCCCCCGGCCCCAAATCAGCCACGTGTTGTTCGACTTCGATGGCACCCTGTCGTTGATCCGGCAGGGTTGGCCCGAGGTCATGGTGCCCATGTTTGTCGAAATAATCCCCCCCAAGGAGGGTGAAAGCGACGAGCAACGGGCCCACCTGGCCTTCGAAGACATCATGCGCCTGAACGGTAAGCAGACCATCTACCAGATGATCCAGTTGGCCCAACGGGTAAGCCAGCGGGGCGGCCAGCCCCGCGAGCCCCTGTGGTACAAGCACGAGTACCTGCGGCGGCTGGACGTGCGGATTCACGACCGCATCGAGGGCCTCCGCAGCGGGCGGATCAAGCCCGACGACCTGCTGCTCTACGGCGCCCGGCCGGTCCTGGCGGACCTGGTGGCCAGGGGACTGACGCTCTACCTGGCCAGCGGCACCGACGAGCCCTTCATGAAGACCGAGGCCGAGCTGCTGGACGTGGCCCGCTATTTCCCCGACCGCGTTTACGGGGCGCTGGACGATTACAAGAGTTTTTCCAAGCAGATGGTGATCGACCGCATCTTGCGCGAGAACGCCATTCCCCCGGAGAAATTGCTGGCCTTCGGCGACGGCTACGTGGAGATCGAGAATACCAAGGGGGTGGGCGGCCTGGCCGTGGCCGTGGCCAGCGACGAGGCCCACAACGGCTCCGGAAACATGGATGCCTGGAAGCGGCAGCGGCTGCTGGGGGTGGGCGCCGACGTGGTCATTCCCGATTTTCGCGACGGGATCGTCCTCCTGGACCGCATCCTGGCGACCCCCAAAAAGGAATCATAATCAAAGGAGAACAGGCGTGAGTTGGTCGCGGCCGCCGCTGGATCTGAGCCGGGTGCGCGTCTTTCCGCTGGCCCAACGGCGGAGCCTTACCGTGGCCGACGAAATCCTCGTCGATCCCGCCGCCACGCCCAAGCCGCTGGCGCCGCCGCTTTCCGCCGCGGTCGATGAGGTCGCCGCGCGGGTGCGGGCTGCCCGCCGCCGGGGCGCTAGCGTGATGCTCATCTACGGCGCCCACCTCCTCCGCAACGGCGCCGCCCTGATGCTCGACCGCATGATGGCCGACGGCTGGCTCACCCATCTGGCCACCAACGGCGCCGGAACGATTCACGACTGGGAGTATTCCTGGCTCGGCCGCTCCACCGAAAGCGTCCGCGACGGCGTCGCCCGCGGCTGCTTCGGCACCTGGGACGAAACCGGACGCAACCTGATCATTACTTTGCTGCTGGCCGGGGTGAACGAGGAAGGCTACGGCCGTGCCCTGGGCCGCTTCATCGCCGAGGATGGCCTGACGCTGCCCGAGCCTGCGGACCTGGAAGAAGCCATTCGCCGCCAGCCCGCCGACCCCTTGACCCCCGCGCGGGCGGAACTGCTGCTGGCCATGCGGCGGCACGCGCTCTCCGCCGGACGCTATGCCATCGAGCACCGCTGGAAACGGGCCTCGATCCTCGCCGCCGCCTTCCGCCACGACGTGCCCATCACCGTCCATCCGGGCATCGGCTACGACATCATCACCAATCATCCCATGTACAACGGGGCGGCGGTGGGTCGGGCCGCCCAGCGCGACTTCGCCCAGTTCTCCGCGGCCGTCGAGGGACTGGACGGCGGCGTGGTCCTCTCCGTCGGCTCCGCGATCATGGGCCCGCAGGTCTTCGAGAAGAGCCTGAGTTGCGTGAACAACCTGCGCCTCCAGGCCGGCCGGCCGGTGGTTGCCGGCCATGCCATCTACGTCGTCGATCTCCAGGACGGCGGCGGTTGGGATTGGTCCACCGGCGAGCCGCCCAAGACCAACCCGGCCTATTACCTCCGCTTTTGCAAGAGCTACGCCCGCATGGGCGCCCTGATGCGCTACCTGCAATGCGATAACCTGGCCTTCGTTCACCATCTGTTTCATCGCCTCACGGTCCCCTCTCCCTCCGGGAGAGGGTTAGGGTGAGGGCCGCCTAGATGCCTGTAGATGTGACGACCATCGGCGATTTGGAGCCTGGGGACTTCTACGAAGACTGCGGCTATCACCCGTGCCTCTGCATCAGGGTCTCAGATGAGGAGATCGCGGGCGTTTCCCTGGTTGACGGATCGTATCCGCGTGCTTGTGACATTCGCCATTGCGGCGTGCGGAAGTTGACCTTTGAGGAGGCGATGCGTTGGAAATTCTGGGGGCCTCTGGATAAAGAGGTTCCGTATGAGCGCCAGTGGTGGCGGAACGATGATCAGATCGCCGGAATCTATTGGCCCGAAGCCACCCCGCGGCCCTAAGTTTGGACATCCATGAACACCACGCGACTCGACCAGATCACCTCCCGTTACGCTGACCTGACCATCGCGCTTCTGGGCGATTTCTGCCTCGACCGCTACCTGGAAATCGACCCCGCCCGCGCGGAAACCTCCCTGGAAACCGGCCTGCCGGTGCATAACGTCACCCGCGTCCGCTCCCAGCCGGGGGCGGCCGGCACGATCCTCAACAACCTCGTCGCCCTGGGCGTCGGCCGCATCGTCCTGCTGGGCTTCGCCGGCGACGACGGCGAGGGCTTCGAGCTGGTCCGCGCCCTGCGGGCCCTGCCCGGCGTCTCGATGGACGCCTTCGTCCAAACCCCCTTGCGACGCACCTTCACCTACTGCAAGCCGCTGGTGGTCGAGCCGGGCAAACCGCCCCACGAGCTGAACCGCCTGGACAGCAAAAATTGGACGCCCACGCCGGCCGCGGTCGAAGATCGGCTCGCCGGGGCGCTCCAACGGCACGCCGCGGAGATCGACGCCCTGATCGTCATGGACCAGGTCGACGTGGCCGAGACCGGCGTGGTCACCCGCCGTGTGCTGGAAGCGGTGGGCGCCGTGGCGGCCCGGCGGCCCGACTTGTGCATCCTGGCCGACAGTCGCCGCGGCCTGGCCGGCTATCCGGCCGTGGGGCTGAAGATGAACCGCCTCGAGTTGGGCGTCCTCCTGGGGAGCAAGGCCCCGGTAGAGCTGGCCCGGACGAAGGCCGCCGCCGCCGAGCTGGCCGCCCGCAACGGCCGCACGGTCTTCGTCACCTTGGCCGAAGACGGCCTGTTGGGCGCGGGTCCGGGGGGCGAGTTGGCCTACGCCAAGTCGCTGCCCGTTCGCGGCGAGATCGACATCGTCGGCGCCGGCGATTCCGTGACCGCCAACCTCACGGCCGCCCTGGCCGCCGGCGCCGCGCTCGGCGAGGCGGTCGAGCTGGCCAACGCCGCCGCCTCGGTGGTGATTCACCAGCTTGGCACGACCGGCACCGCCTCGGTCCGCCAGATCGCCGAAGTGCTGGGGCTGTGAGGTGCGGGGACTGTCGTGTTTCTGTCGGGAGGCCCGTTGCTCGCTTGCGGTTTCGCAAGCGCCGCCGACGGCCGCCACGATCCGCGTTGGCCCACGCGTCCACTGCCGTCAAAACGTTCTTGGGTCTACCGGCTTGCCGTCGTGCCGGTTGAAGAGCCGGCGCAACGTTTCCGCGTCGATCGTCGCCGAGATGCTGCGCACCGAGCCGTCGCAAAACGCGACGTTGAAGCTGCCGGGCCACAGGCCCACGAGCCCCGCCGCCGGGTGCTTGTCGTCGTAGGGCAAGTCGTCCGGTTTCGCCCAGGGCACGGCCTTCTCGTCGCTGGCCTCGACGACCATGATCGTATTGGACGTTCCATCCGTGATGTCGCCTGGCCCGATGCCCTCCTTGCCCGGAAATGCCGTGTCGTCTCCGCGGACGGTCAGGTAGTTGGTCATGTTCCCCTTGCTGTGGCTGTTGGGACTGCGGTAGACCGCGATCACCGTGTCGGAGAGTCTCTTGTTGTGCGGGCTGTCCCACGGCTCGTCCAGATGGAACTGGTTATAAATGTCCATACGGTCCAGGTAGGGCAAGATCGCCACCCGCCAACTCAAGAGCGGCTTGCCGGTCTTCTTATCGGCGATATAGGCGGGCGGGAAGGTGCCCAGGGCGGCCTGATAACTTATCATCGCCAGGCTGATCTGCTTCATGTTGTTCATCGACTGTACTCGGCGGGCACTGTTGCGCGACGCCGGGAGCGCGCTCATGCTGTAGTAGGCGGCCATAGGCGCGGCCAGCGTCAGGCTGCTCCCCGGCAGGGTCCCGCGGCTGATCACCTCGATGCCCCCCTCCACCCGCCGCACCACGGTGCTGCTGGGCCGCAGGTGCTTGTAGATCGCGGGGGCCGAGGGGATGATCGACACGTTCAGGCCGATCCGTTCGCGGGCCAATTCCCCGCTGACCGTCTGCATGCCCATGCAGACCATCGGATAGAGGTAGTCGAGGAGTTTGCGGCCGTCGAAGTACGAGAGGGCGACGGGGGCCTCGCCCGGCCGGACGAGCGCGGCCACGTCGGCCGCCGTGGCCAGCGACTTGAAATCCGCCCCGCGCGTCAGATACGCCTTGATCTGCTGCGGGAAGAGGGCCACGATCAGCTCCTTGGGCGTGAGACACCAGGCGGGCGCAAAGGGAAGGCCGTTTCCGCCCGAGACGAAGTAGATGTCCTGCCCCGCAAAGTGGAGTTGCTCGATCCGCGTCCGCGGACGGGGAGGGGGTCCGAACCGTGGCTGGCGCATCGCCGCTTCCTCCTCCCGTTCCTGCTCTTCGGCCGTCTTCGCGCCGGGGGCCGATTCGAGGACGCGCTTCGTGGGAACCGCCTTTTCCGTCGTCGTCGCCGGCTCGGCGTCCTGTCCCAGGGCCGCCTTGGCCGCGGCCAAGAGCTTGGCCTGCGCGGCCGAGAGGCGGTCGTAGTCCTTCACCCGCACCACGCCCGTCAGCCCGGTGAGGATCAGCCCGCCCTCGTCCGGCGAATTGTAGGCGCACCACACGTCATCCAGCGACGCGAGCACGTCCTGGCGGAGGTCCACTCCCGTTTGCTGCTTGAGTTGCTTCAGGTTGGCGTTGAATTCCTCCGGGTCCTGCGGATCGATCTTGCCGGCGATCCGCAAAATGGTCTCAAGCACTTGGCTGGCGTCCACGCGGGCGGCCAGGGCGAAGTTGGCGTCGCGGGGGATGGGGGCGAGGTCCGCGGCGGAGAGCGGCTGGCCGGCGGCGATGCTGAACACGCCCGCCGGTTCCCCCTTGATGCCCACGAGCATCCGCGTCACCATGCCGTCGCCGTCCAGGCCGCTGACGGCCGACAGCGACGTGACGTTGCCCAGCCCCGCCGCGGTCATCGCGCTGAGCGCGTTGGCCCCGCCCAGCGGGCCGAACTGCATCACGAGCTTCTCCACGTTCACGTACGTCACCATCGACGGCCGCTCCACCGGCAGTTGCTTCCGCAGCGCGGTGAGCCAGGCGGGCGCCGCGCCGCGGGCCCGCTGGCGAATCCCTTCCAGCGAGCCCTCGCCGACCCCGATCAACAGATAGTTGCCCTTGCTGCTGATGCCCCAGGTGACCGGCGGCATCCCCGGCCCGACCTTCAGCCGGTAGCAGGACATGCCCGCGACCTCGACCTTTTCGGCGCCGCCGGGCAGGAGTGCCTGGTACTTCTCCATCGCGGCCTTCAGTTCCGCCGCGTCGCCTCCCACGTTGACAATCAGGCCGCCCTGGACGTCCAGGCCTTGGCTGCTGGGGCCGACCGAGGAGACGAACGCCGCCACGGGCCGGGTGAGCAGCCATTTGCCCCAGCGGATCGCGTCGCGGGCCACCTCGGCCTGCTCGCGCGGGGTTCCCTCCCTGGTCCCGGCCACGATCACCTGCTCGATCTCGCTCCACAGCCGCTGGACCTCGGGCTCGGCCAGCAACTGCTCGGTCTGATTCTTGCTCTTGGCGTCCGGCGTGGCCATGCCCGAGCAACTCATATAGACGAGGCACTGCTCCGGGGCGACGCAACTCAGCACGGGGTCTTCCGGCAGCGGCGGCACCCCGAGGGGCATTCCTCCCCCGCCGCCCATCAGCAGCATCAGGACGATGGGAAATATACTGACCAGCGGTGAGGGAGCAAACATCATGACGTTTCTCCAATAGAGGGGTAAAGGAAAAGTCCCGGAAGTCCACCGCCAGTATACTCACCCCAGCCGGCGCCGCAAGCGGCGCGGGCGTTTGGGCGGGGGCCACGGGCGAGTTCTTACTGGAAGGCCCGCTACTCGCTTGCGGTTTCGCAAGCGCCGCGGAGCGGCTACCCTGGGAAACGTCTATAATGGCGGCAGTTGTGGCGCTGGCACGTGAGCGACGGGCCTTCGGCCGCGCAGGGGAGGATCCATGGTGAGCGCTAAGAGGATCCTGGTGCTAGGGGGAGGTTTCGCCGGCCTCTGGAGCGCGCTAGGCGCGGCCCGTAAGCTCGACGACCTCGGCCGGGGCCCGCATGTGGTGGATGTCACCCTGGTGAACCGCGACGCCTTCCATAGCATCCGCGTCCGCAACTACGAGCCCGACCTGACATCGATCCGGGTACCCCTGGACGACGTGCTCGGCCCCGTCGGGGTGCATCGCGTTGAAGGGGAAGTCGCCGGCATCGATTTGGCCGGCATGACGGTGAGCGTGCAAACGGCCCAGGGGCGACAGACCATGCCCTATGACCGCCTCGTCCTCGCACTGGGCAGCCAACTCCTCCGGCCTGACGTCACCGGCCTGGCCGAACATGCCTTCGACGTGGACACCTACAGCGGCGCCGCCAAGCTCAAGGACCATCTTCAGTCGCTGCCGACCCGGCCCGAGTCGCCGGGACGGTTTACGGTCGTCGTGGTGGGGGCCGGCTTAACTGGAATCGAAACCGCGGCCGAAATGCCGGGCCGACTGCGTTCCATCTTGGCCCGCGCCGGCATCACGCGACCCTTCCACGTTGTTCTGGCCGATCACCAGCCGCATGTCGGCTCAGACATGGGGGAATCTGCACGGCCGATCATCGAGGAGGCCCTGGCCGCGCTGGGGGTCGAGACGCGGTTGGGAGTCGAGGTCGTCGCCATCGACCCGGCAGGCCTCACCCTGGCGTCGGGCGAGTTCGTTCCGGCGGCGACGGTCGTGTGGTGCGCGGGCATGCGGGCCAACCCGCTCACCCGGCTATTGTCCGTTGAGCGCGACCGATTCGGCCGGATCGCGGTGGATGAGTTCATGCGGGTCAAGGGGCTGCCCGGTGTGTTTGCGGCCGGTGACGTGGCCTTGGCGATGATGGACGACAGCCATGCCTCGGTCATGTCCTGCCAACACAGCCGTCCCATGGGACGGTTCGCGGGGCACAACGTCGTCTGCGATCTTTTCGGCCTGTCCATGCTCCCTTTGCATATCCCCTGGTACGTGACCGTGCTGGACTTGGGCGCCTGGGGGGCCGTCTACACCGAAGGATGGCAGCGGCACGTTGTGCGAAAGGGCGCGGCGGCGAAGAAGACCAAGCAGGTGATCAACTGCGACCGCATTTATCCGCCGTTGACCCGCGACCGCGCGGCGATCCTCGCCGCCGCAGCGCCGCTGGTTCAGAAGCCTCCGGAGACTCATCCGTAGGGCCGGCGGCGAAAGGTATTAGGCACACGCCG
>JBKQVT010000176.1:0-2842 GCA_052139835.1 Thermoguttaceae bacterium | reverse complement strand
CAAGGAGGCGGTCGATAACGCCCTGGACGCCTGCGAAGAGGCCGGCATTCTGCCGGAAATCTGGGTGCATATCGAGCGCACGGCTTCCGACCGGTTCAAAGTCGGGGTGCAGGACAATGGGCCCGGGATACTGAAAAAAACCATCCCCCTGATCTTCGGCAAACTGCTTTACGGCTCGAAATTCCACCGCATGCGGATGAGCCGCGGGCAGCAAGGCATCGGCATCAGCGCCGCGGGCATGCACGGCCTGCTGACCACCGGCAAGCCGGTGAAGATCATGTCGAAGATCTCCAAGCGCGCCCCGGCCCATTACTACGAGATCCAGATCGACACCAAGCGCAACCGGCCGGAGATCCTCAACGGCCGCGGCGACGGCCAGGAGATCCCGCCCAACGACGCGGGGCGGCGGGCCATCGAGAAGTACGAAATCGAGTGGATCGAGATCGACCACGGCACCCGCGTGACCATCGAACTGGAAGCCCGCTATCAGCGCGGCCGGGGGAGCGTGGACGAATACCTGCAGCAGACGGCCATCGCCAATCCGCACGTGGCGATCCATTACCTCGATCCCGACGGCGGCGTGTGGGACCACGGCCGGGTGAGCGAGGTGCTGCCGCCGGAGCCGCGGGAGATCAAGCCGCACCCCTACGGCGTCGAGTTGGGGATGCTGGTGGCGATGCTCAAGGAGACCAAGGCCCCGACGGTCTCGCAGTTTCTCACGCACTCGTTCACCCGCGTCTCGCCGGCCGTGGCGCGGAAGGTTTGCGCGGCGGCGGGAGTGAGCACGCGGGCCACGACGCGGAAGTGCGGCCGGCACGAGGCCGATCAACTCTACCAGGCCATCCAGAAGACGAAGATCTCGGCGCCCTCGACCGATTGCATCGCGCCCATCGGCGAGGAGCTGATCCTGCGGGGGCTGCACCAGATGGTGCCGGCCGAGTTCTACGCCGCCGCCACGCGGCCGCCGGCGGTCTATCGCGGCAACCCCTTCGCCATCGAGGTGGGCCTGGCCTACGGCGGCGTCTCGACCGCGCAGAAGGTCTCCCGCGAGGCCCTCCAGGAGTTGCTGGAGGCCAGCGACGCCCGCACGCTGCGGCAGTTTCTTTCCACGACCTTCGACGGCGTGGGGGCGGAGGCCGCCGACAAGATCCTCGACGAGGCGGCGCTGGGCCGCCGCCTTTCGCCGGGCAAATTGAAGGCCGCCGAAATCGCCAAGCTCCACGAGGCCATGCGCAACGTCAACCTGCACGACGGCCAGTCGCTGACGCTCTTGCGTTATGCCAACCGCGTGCCCCTGCAATTCCAGGCCGGCGGCTGCGCCGTCACCCAGGCGGTGATGACCACCAACTGGCGGAGCTACGGCCTGAGCCAGTCGCGCGGCGCGATGCCCAGCGGGCCGGTCACCCTGATGGTCCACATGGCCAGCGTCTGGGTCCCCTTCACCAGCGAATCGAAGGAGGCGGTGGCCGGCTATCCGGAGATCCAGAAGGAACTGCGGCTGGCCTTGCAGGCGGTCGGCCGCAAGTTGGGGATGTATCTGCATCGCCGCAACCGGGTGAAGCACGAGGGTCAGCGGCGGGCGATCTTCCTCCGCTACCTGGGCGAGGTGGCCGGCGCCGTGAGCCGCATCAACCAGTCCGATCGCGACCGCCTCTACAAGCGGCTGCTGGAAGTGGCTCGGCGGCGGACCGTGCAGGCCGACGTGAAGCTCGACGACCGCGGCCGGCCCGTCGAGGCCGAGGACGCCGATTTCGGCAAGGGCGTGTTAATCGTCACGCCGGCGGACGCGACGGTTCCCAGCGACGCCGGCGCGAAGGAATAACATCACAATGCCCCGCGTATCATGCTTCTTTGGCATCACGATTTCGATGAATTATAATGACCATAATCCTCCGCACTTCCACGCGGAATACGGGGGTGATATAGCGCTTTTTTCCCTGGAAACCCTGGAATGCCAAGGCGGCCAACTGCCGCGGCGGGCAAGAGCATTGGTCGTCGAATGGGCTTCTCTGCATCGGCATGAACTGCTCACCAATTGGGAGCGGGCCCGCGAGGGCCTCCCTCTGGAAGGCATTGATCCGCTAGATTAAAGGTGACGTATGCGAGAATTGGCGCGCGTCCGCAAAGTCGATCCCGTGCGGGACTTCGTCGTCCGCTTGGAGTTCAGCGATGGCTCGTCGAAGGAAGTTGACCTGGCGATCTATCTCCACGGGCCGATCTTCGCGCCGATGCGCGACGATCCGGCCGTCTTCCGCTCGATTCGCGTCGATTCGCAACTCGGTACGATTGTCTGGCCGAACGGCGCCGACATTGACCCCGATGTGCTCTACCACGAAATAAAGCCTGCTTGGCTGCAAGAAGAAACGATAAAGCACGCCTGACCCGCCTCTCGCCGCCCGCGGAGTAGCCGCGCCATGCCCTTCCTCCAATCCCTAATCCCCAATCCCTAATCCCTCTTTTCCCCCATGCCCCCGAAGACCCGCCCCAAGCTCAATCCGAAGGACGCCAAGACGCAGAAGCGGCTCCTGGAGTTGGCCGACGCGGTGGTGGCCGCCGCCGACCGCGGCCGCGATCCGCACCTCGACATCCCCACCCGCTCGCTGGCCAACGTCCGCTACAACAAGGCCAAACGCTTCATCGAGATGGGCAGCAACACCAACCGCCGCCAGCTCTTCAACCTCTCCCAGGCCAAGAGCTACATGCAGACGGTGCTGGTGGCCAGCGGCGTCACCCAGTTGCTCGAGCAGGACAAGACGACCAGCATCCGCGGTCTCTTCTACCTGCTGAAACACACCATCGAAGGCACGAAGGAGGAGACCTTCAGCGACCAGGCCGAGTGCGA
>JBKQVT010000175.1:0-18965 GCA_052139835.1 Thermoguttaceae bacterium | reverse complement strand
GGGCGGAGGGCGGAAGGGGGAAGGAATCGCCAAACGGCCACGCCATCCGCGCGAGCGCGTCCTTCCGCCTTCCGCCCTCCGCCTTCCCCCTTTGCTATGGCACCCGGCGGGCCTCGGCCGGCGGCTCCGGCGGCTTGACCACCTTTTTCCAAAAAGGCGGTGTGGAGGCGTGGTACGGGTCCACCAGACCAAAAAACTTCCGGGGACCATTGACAACCACGTTGTCGAACTTGTAGGCCCTGCGATCCTTTCCGCCGGGATAGTAGATTTGCATCGCCGACGGCGCCAGGTCCTTGGCCTTGAGGATCAACTGGGCCGACTGAAAATTACCCGCATCCCGCTGATAGCGCGGAAACGCCTCCAGCCAGATCGCGTCCCGCACGTCGCTGGGCGTGATGAGGTGGATGTAGTAGCGCTGCCGGAGCTTCTCCGCCCCGGCGCCGAAGAGGAAGGGCAGCGGCCCGTCGACGATCGCCTTGCCCTGGGCCTCCCGCGGCAACTGGTACTCCGTGAGCACGCTGGTGGCCCAGTCGTAGTTGAAGACCGATTTGCCGTCACAGATCCATTGCTCGTGCTGCTCTACTTTATGGTTTTCCGTGAGGTAGCCGTCGGATTTGAAAAACCCCTTGTCGGGGGCCGTATAGATGATTGTGCCGTGGTTGACATACTTCGCCCCGTAGGGGTTATCCGCCGTGGGCTTCTCCGGGCGGAACGTGGCGTCATAGTCCCAGCGGGTGAAGGGGCACTCGAAGGTCCGCACCTCGTTGCCGCGACGTTCCCAGGCGTCCAGGAGGCGGTCCACCTCCGCCTGCTGTTGCGGCGTGAGCACGAAAGGCGGAGGGGGCGGTGGTGGCGGTCGGCGCTGGAGCGTGGGCAATTGCGGGCCGACCGGCAGAGCCGGACCCATGCCCTCGCGCTGGGCCAGGGCCGGGCCACAGGCCAGCAGCAGGCCGGCCGCCACCAAAACGCAGTATCCAGTGCCTGCCGCCAATCGCCGTCGCATAGGCTCCCTCCCCGTGGTCAATCCTTGAGTGGGGGGATTCTACAAAAAACGCCCTGCCGCCCCAATGGCAGTTTGGACGGAAGGGATTAGGGATTGGGGATTAGGGATTAGAAGGCGAGACGTTCCGCTTGCGGTTTCGCAAACTCGGCTTGATTCCACCCCTCCGGGTGGGAAATTGACCTTGCACCCTGGGCCAGTTACAAGAGTATTGTTGCTACTGATCGGCCCTCGGAAGCGAAGACCATGGCCAGGAGACCCAGAAAAGGCCCCACTCGTAGGATGGGCAAGCCATCCCCCACTGGTTCGAATACCCCCCCTGATCCGCACCGCGCCCCTCGGCCACTAGCTATCCTGGCCGTCTGCGTCTTTCTCGTCGCGGCCACGCTGGCCGTGTTCGGACGGACCGTGGCCCACGGCTTCGTCAACTTGGACGACAACCAGTACGTCTATGACAATGAGCAGGTCACGGACGGCTTGACGTGGCACGGCGTCGTTTGGGCCTTCACCAGCAGCCATTCGGCCAATTGGCATCCGCTCACCTGGCTGTCGCACATGCTCGATTGTCAACTGTTCCACAAGGGCGCCGGCGGCCATCACGCCACCAGCGTGCTGCTCCACGCGGCCGCGGCGGTTTTGCTGCTGCTGGCCTTGTTGAAGATGACCGGCCGGTTGTGGCCCAGCGCCTGGGTTGCGGCCGTGTTCGCCTTGCATCCCCTGCGGGTCGAGTCGGTGGCCTGGGTCGCCGAGCGGAAGGACGTTCTCAGCGGGGTGTTTTTCATGCTCACGCTTTGGGCTTACGCCGCCTACGCCCGGCGGCCGCCCTCCTGGTGGCGCTACGCGGTCGTGCTGATCCTCTTCGCGCTGGGGCTGATGGCCAAGCCGATGCTGGTGACGCTTCCCTTCGTGCTGCTGTTGCTGGACTATTGGCCGCTCCAGAGGCTTGCGCCCGCCGGGCCACAGCATGTCGGCGCGCGGGCGGTAAATGAAAAAGTCTCCTGGCTGCTCTTGGAAAAGCTGCCCATGCTGGCGCTGGCGGCGATTTCCTGTCGGCTAACCATCTGGGCCCAATCCCAAGTCGGTGCCTTCAAGGAGGCGCAGGTCCAGTGGCGGATCAACAACGCCGTCGTCTCCTATGTCCAGTACCTGGAGAAGACGCTCTGGCCCGCCAACCTGGCCGCCTACTATCCCCATCCGGCCGGCCGCCTGCCGGCATGGGACGTGGCCGCCGCCGCGCTGCTGCTGACGGTGATCTCGGCGGCCGCCCTCATGACGGCACGAAAACACCGCTATTTCCTCGTCGGCTGGCTCTGGTATCTCGGCATGCTCGTGCCGGTCATCGGGCTGGTCCAGGTCGGCGCGCAGGGTCGCGCCGACCGCTACACCTATCTGCCCCAGATCGGTCTTGCCATCGCCGTCGCCTGGGGAGTCGCCGAATTGACGAGAAACTGGCCCTTCCAAAGACTCCTCTGCGGCGGCCTCTCGGCGGCGATGCTCGTCGCCCTGGCCTCGGCTGCCTGGCGCCAGACCGGCTACTGGCGCGACAACAAGACGCTTTGGAAACACGCCGTGGACACGATCCCCAACAACGATTTTGCCCACAACTCGTGGGGCAATGCCCTGGCCGACGCCGGAAATATCCCCGACGCGATTGAGCATTACCGCGAGGCCGTCAAGATCAATCCCAAATACGCCGAGGCCCGCAACAACCTCGGCCGCCACCTCCTCGGCGAAGGAAAGCTCGATGAGGCCCTCGCACAACTCCAGCAGGCCGTGGACAGCGAGCCCCGCAACGCCGAAGCCCATGTCAACCTGGGGGTGGCCCTCTACCGGAACACCAGAATCCCCCGCGACAAAAGAATCGGCGAGGCGATGGACGAGTTCCGACAGGCGTTGGGCATCGCGCCGCACGATCCCGAGGCGCTGCACAACCTCGGCGCCCTCCTGTGCGAGCAGGGCGACACGAAGAAAAGCATCGACCTTTACCAGGAGGCCTTGAAATACAAACCGACGTACCCCGATGCCCAGCGCGACCTGGGCCTGGCCCTGGTCGCACAGGGCAAATTCGACGAGGCCCTGCCCCACCTGCTCTCTGCGATCGACCTGGAGCCCGGAAACGGGAAGAATCCCTTGCTGCTACGCGCCCTGGCGGCCGCGTATGCACGGGCGGGCCGCTTTCCCGAAGCCGTCGCAACGGCCGAAAAGGCCCTCGCCTTCGTCGATTCCTCCCAGGCCTCGCTGGCCGGCGAAATCCGCAACGAGTTGCAACTCTACCGCGACGGAAAAAGCAAACCCTAATCTTTCAGTTGAAACAGCCGCGCCAGGGCGTCCAACAGCGCGTGCGGAATGCCGTGCCGCGATTCGTCGCGGAGCGATTCCAGCGGCGGGTGCAGCAACTTGTTCAACAGCCGATCGAACGAGCGGCGCACCTCGGCGCGCTGCCGCGGGTCCAATTCCGGCAGCTTGCCCAGCAGCCGCTCGAATTCCTCTTCCTTGGGCCTTTGCCACCCTTCCTTGAGTTGCCGGATCACCGGGCCGGTGGCGCGGTGATAGAGGTCGCCCATGAAGCGCTCGGTCTCCTGGTCGATGATCCGCAGGGCGGCCGGCAGTTCCTGGTCGCGCTTCTGCCGGTTCCGCTGGCACGCGGCTTGCAGGTCGTCGATCGAATAGAGGTAGACGTCGGGCCGTCGGCCGACGGCGGGGTCGAAGTCGCGCGGCACGGCCAGGTCCAACACGAACAGCGGCCGCCGCGTCCGCGCCGCTTCGATCTGCCGATAGACGTCCAGGGTGACGACAGGGGCGCCGGCCGCCGTGGTGCTGATCACCACGTCGGCGGCGGCCAACGCCTGGGCCAGTTCCTCCCACGGCCGCGCCACGCCGCTCCACTGCCGCGCCAATTCCTCGGCCCGCTGGAAATGCCGGTTGACCACCGTGATCTGCCGCACGCCCGCGTCGCACAGGTAGCGCAGCGTCTCCTCGGCCATGGCTCCGCCGCCGATGACCAGCGTCTGCTTGTCGTCGAAGCGCTCGAAGATCTGCTGGGCGAAGTCGGCCACGGCCACGCTGGGGATGCTCACGCGGCGCTGGTGGATGGCGGTCTCGGCGGCCACGCGGCGGGCGACGCGCAAGGCCGCCTGAAAGGCCGCGTGCAACAGCGGACCGGCGTTGTCGTGGGCCACCGCCGCCTCGTACGCCTCCTTCACCTGGGCCAGTATTTGCGACTCCCCCACCACCATGCTGTCCAGGCTGGCCGCCACCGTGAACAGGTGCCGCACGGCGCCGTCGCCGACGTAGTGATACAAGTGCGGGGCCACCTCGGCCGGATCGAGCTTGTGGAAGCGGGCCAGGAAGCCCGCCACCTGTTCCCCGGTCGGCGCCGTGGCCGCCTCGCCGGCCGCATAGACCTCCACCCGGTTGCACGTCGACAGCAGCACCGCCTCCGTCTGGCGAAACACCCGCCGCCAATGATCCAGGGCCTCGCCGGTCTCGGCCCGTCCGAACGCCAGCCGCTCGCGGATGGCGATCGACGTGCCGTGATGGCTGCAACCCACGACCTGGACGTTCATGGCGACGCTCCGCCGAATTCGGAATGCGGAATGCGGAATGCGGAGTTCGGAAAAACGGTGGTGCTGGCGACTTCCGACTTCCGACTTCCGACTTCCGAACTCCTTTCCGCCTTTCTTCCGCCGTGCCGCGTTACCGGCAGCAGCACCAGGGCCAACACGATCACCAGCGCCACGAAACTGGCCACGGTCAGGTAGGCGACCGTGCGGCCCTGCCAGGCCGGCCGGCGGAGGTGGCCAAGGACGACGGCGGCCAGCAGCCAGGCGAACATCCCCAGCGTGCCCAGCACGACCGGGTCGCTCCACGGCAACCGCCGGGCCGCCTCCACGTGGCGGATCGAGTTCAGCAGGATGCCCGAGACCACCCCGATGCCCAGGAGGAAGACTGCCGTCAGGATGGCATGGCTATTGGCCCGCTGGAGCCACTCCAGGCTGGGCAGCTTGAGGCTTCGCAAGGGGCCGTGCTTGCGCCGCAGCCGCCACCGCTGGCCGAGATAGGTCACACCCGCCGCGAACCCCAACAGCACCGCCACGGCGGCCAGCAGGATCGACGTGCCGTGGATGACGCCCCAGACTTTCGAGGCGGGCTCGCGGGCGAAGGGCCGCGGATCGGCCAGCCCGGCGGCCGTGCCGATCAGTCCCAGCACCAGCGGCAGCAGCACCAGCCCGAAGGGCGTGCGGGGGTGGGAGCACAGCAAATACAGGTAGACGACCGCCAGCACCCAGGCGGCCAACAGGCACCAGTCGCGGTTGCTCGACAGCGGCACGCCGCTGGTGTGTACTGCGCGGTAATAGAGGTAGATGGAGTGGGCGGTCAATCCGGCCGCGGCGATGCCCACCAGGAGGACGCCGCGGACCGCGCTGCGGAACAGCAGCCGGGAAATCTCCAGCGCCAGGGCGATGGCGTAGCTGGAGGCGAAACAGATGATTTGCACGCCGGATAAATTCATTTTTCCAACCCGTACTCTTCCAACTTCTTATGCAGTGTGTTGCGGTTGATGCCCAGGCGGTCGGCGGCCTTGGTCTGCACGCCGTCGCAAGAGGCCATCACCTGGGCGATCAGCTCGCGCTCGACGCGGTTGACGATGGTCGCGTGCAGGTTGGCGCCTTGCGGGCCGGCGGCGTTGAGGCCCTCCTCGACCAGCTCGGCGGCCAGCGTGTCGAGGTCGGCGCTGCGGGGCCGTCCGATCCGCCGCGGCTTGCGCCCCAGGACGGCCTCCGGCAGCAGGTCGCAGGTCAACTCGTCGCCGGGGGCCAGCACCACCGCCCGCTCCACGTAGTTCTGCAACTCGCGGACGTTGCCCGGCCAGTCGTAGTTGCACAAAAGCTCCATGGCTTCGGGCTGGACATGGGGGACGTGGCGGAGGTTCTGCTCGTTGTAGATGCGGAGGAAGAAGCCCACCAGTTGCGGAATGTCCTCGCGGCGCTCGCGCAAGGGGGGCAAATAGATTGTCACCACGTTGAGGCGGTAGTAGAGGTCCTCGCGGAAACGGGCGGCCTCCATCTCCTCGAGCAGGTCGCGGTTGCTGGCGGCGATCACGCGGGTGTCCACCCGGATGGTCTGCGTGTCGCCGACGCGCTCGAACTCGTGCTCCTGGAGCACGCGGAGCAGCTTCACTTGCAGCTTGGGCGTGGTGGAGTTGATCTCGTCGAGAAAGACGGTGCCGGTATGGGCGGCCTCGAAGCGTCCCGTGCGGTTGTCGATGGCCCCGGTGAAGGCGCCGCGGACGTGGCCGAAGAGCTCGCTTTCCAGGAGGTTCTCCGCCAGCGCCCCGCAGTTGACGCGGATGAAGGGGCCGCTGCCGCGCGGGCTGAGGCGGTGGATCGCCTTGGCAATCAGCTCCTTGCCGGTGCCCGTCTCCCCCAGTAACAGCACCGAGGCGTTCGACTTGGCCACCTGGCGGGTGAGCCGGTAGATGTGCTCCATCGCCGGTCCGGAACCGATCAGTCCCGGAATCGGCGGCCCGCTCTCAGGCAGTCCTGCGGTGGCTAGGGTGCGCGTCATGTCATCCTACGGCGACGCTTTTGCGGGGGGCGCGAGCGCTGCGGGCTTCCTCGCCTTTAAGGGTTGCGTGGGGGCCTCGATGCTGTCCAGGAGCGAGCTGAGCACGCGCTGCGTGGCGGCGTCCTGCTGGCCGCTTTGCTTGTAGCGGTCGTACTGGCGGCGGACTTCCGCCGCGCTGAGCAGCACGCCGAATTTCTCGGTGTTGAGGCGGAAGGCGGCCGCCGCCGCGCGGCGGGCGGCAAGCGGCTGCACCGCGCGGCTGGCCAGTTCGACCAACGCCCGCTGGGCCTCGGGAGTGCCCAATTGCGCCAGCACCTCGCAGGCCGGCACGCTCAGCGTCGGCACGTACAAGGCCGCCAGGACCGTGCCCTGGGCGCGCGACATGTCGTAAAGGGCCGTCGAGGTGGCCGCCAGCACGGCCAGGCACCGCATCGCCCGGAGCGCCTCCGCTTGCCGCTGGCGGGCATCGACAAACTGCCGCGGTTCCAGCGTGGCCAATTGAGCCAATTGCCAGCGCACGGCCTGGGGGTCTTGCGGGCGGGAAAAGGCCATCGATAGCGGGTCTTCGCGGGCGATGCGCTGGGCCTGCTGGAGGCGGCCCCAGCGGGCCAAAATCCCCATCCGCAGCCCCGCCGTCCGGCAGTCATGGCGAAACTGCTGCACCAGCAGCCCCGCGGGAGGATCGTCGATCGTCGTGTCGAGGAAGGCGACTTCATAATCGGGCGACGCCAGCGCCAGGGAAAGGGCCTGGCGGCCGTTGGTCGCCGTATCGGTCTGGTAGCCCAGTCCGCTGAGCGTCTCGCTCAAGTCCTGCAGCGCGGCGGCATTGGGGCCGGCGACCAAGGCGCGGCGGACGCCGCTGCCGGCCGCCAGGAAACAGAGCGATTCCAGCACGTGGCTCGAGCCGGCCAGGGGGGCGGCCGGTTGCAGCCGCACGATCGCTTCCAGGGCCGCCATGCGGACGCGGCGGTCCGGGTCGCGGACCGCTTGGACCAACGGCGCCGGCCCGGCGCCGGTGCGAAGCGCGTCTTGCGCCTTGCCGAACTGGCCGAGGACTTCGGCCGCCCCAATGCACGCCCCCGAAAGCCGGTTGGCCAAGGCATATTCCAAGGCGGCGTTCAGCTCGGCGACGCCGAGCCGGGCCGCCTCGCGGGCCACCGGGTCCCGCGCGGCGTCGAGCCCCTTGGTCAGGCCGCGACGGTCCACGGCCTCCTCCAGCATCGTCGCCAGGTAAAGCTGCCGCACCTGGCGATTGTCCGGCGCCAGGGCAAGGGCGTCGCGCGCCAAGCGGGCAGCCAGCACCCGCGCGGCGTCGTCCAGCGCGTAGCTGGCGGCCGTGCACTGACCCTTCTCCTCGTCCCAGTGCCAGAGCGTCACGCGGCCGTCGCTTTCGCCGCGGATCGCTTGCCGCCGCTGGAGGTAATCGGTGGCCTGCGTCACGAGCGTGAGCACCGCTTGTTCTTTGCTGGGGGTGTGGCCCCACAGCCGCACGAGCGCGGCCTCGGCGGCCGCGCGGACCCGCGGATCGCTGCCGGCCGCCAGAGCGGGTGCCAGCAGCAACGGGATCGCTTCCGCGACCCGCAAGTCGGCGAGGACCTGGATCGCCTGGACCTTCATTTCCGGGCCAGCCCCGGCCAGGATTGCCACCATCGGCCCGGCCGCCTCGGAACCCATCTCGACGAGGGCCGAGCGGGCGGCGGCCCGGTCCGCTCCCTGCCCGCCGCCGGAAAGGGCGGCGACCAGGGCCTCGATGCCGGCGCCGCGGGCGTCTCTCAGGCCGGCTACCGCCTGCGCGCGGGCATCCTCGGCGGGGTCTTGCAGTTGCTTGATCAGCCCAGCCAGACGCTTAGGGTCCTGAAGCTGCCGGTTATTGGCCGCCACGACCGCATCGGCCAATTGCCGGGCCTCGGGAAGAAGCTCTTTCTGTGAGGCCAGATCGAGAAACATGGCCACGCCGAACTCGTTGGCCAGGGCGACGAATTGCTCTTCGGTCGGCTGGGCATCGAGGACCTTCTTCAAGAGGACCTTGGCCAAGTCGGGACGCTGCAGATCGGCCAGGATTTTGGCCGCCCGCGAACACTGGGCCAGCGTGGCCGGCTTGCTCTCCAGGATCGCCTTCACCGCCGGGTCCTCCTCTGCCAGGGGCAGCGGGGCCGGTTCGGCCGCGTTGTCCGCCGCCTTGGGTTGCTTGGCCACGGCAGCGGGCTTCGCCTTGGCCGCCGCGGCCTTCGGCGCCGCCTCCTGGGCGCTGGCCGACATGGCCAATGACAGCAACAGCACGCAAGACAGCAAGGCAAGCCAACCACCGGGATAAACCCGGCGGCTCGCTAAGTTCATGGTGTTTCTCATGTTGTCGCTCCCGGTTCGCTGAGCAGGGCCTTCCAACGGGCGATCTGCTGCCGGACTTGCCCCGGCCCCGTGGAACCATAGCTCGTCATGGCCGCCACGGCGTGCTGGGGGCCCAACACCCCGTAGACGCCCTCGTCCAACGAGGCATCGGCCTGGCGGAAATCCTCGATCGGCAAATCCGCCAGCCGCACGCCCCGGTCCAGGGCCTTGCGCACCAGCCGGCCGACCAGCTCGTGGGCCGTCCGCTGCGGAATCCCCCGGCCAATCAAGTGCTCCATCAACGCGGTGGCGTCCATGTGGCCGCGGTCCAACCGCTCGGCGATGGCCGGACGATTCAACTCCGCCCCCGCCACCAACGGGGCAGCCAACTCCAACGACGCCTGCACCGTGTCGAACGAGTCCAGCAGCGGCCGCTTGTCCTCCTGCAAATCGCGGTTATAGGCCAGCGGCAACCCCTTGACCAGCACCAGCAGGGCCTGCAAATTGCCGATCACCCGCGCGGTCTTGCCCCGGATGAGTTCCAGCACGTCCGGATTGACTTTCTGCGGCATCAGCGACGAGCCCGTGCAAAAGGCCTGGGGGAGTTTCAGGAAGCCGAACTCGACCGTGGACCAGAGGATCCATTCCTCCGCCCAGGTGCTGAGGTGCTCGGCGATCATCGCCAGCACAAAGGCCATTTCGAGGACGAAGTCGCGGTCGCTCGAGGCGTCGAGGCTGTTGGCCGTCAGGCCGTCGAAACCCAATCGCTCGGCGACGTCCGCACGATCGATGGGGAGGCTCGTGCCGGCCAGGGCGGCGGTGCCCAGGCTCAGCACGTTGGTGCGGCGGCGGCAATCGGCCAGCCGGCCGCGGTCGCGCTGGAACTTCTCGCAATAGGCCAGCCAATAGTGCGGGGCCAGCACCGGCTGCGCCCGCTGCGTATGGGTGTAGCCGGGCAGGATCACGTCCAGGTCGCCGTCGCAACGGCCCACAAAGGCCCGCTGCAGCTCGATCAGCCGCTGGTCGATCTGCTCGGCCGCCTGGCGGACCCAGAGCCGCAGGTCGGTCGAGACCTGATCGTTGCGGCTCCGCCCGGTATGGAGCTTGCGGCCGGTGTCGCCGAGGCGGTCGATCAGGGCCCGCTCAATGTGCATGTGGATGTCTTCCAGTTCGGCCGAGAACGGGAAGCGGTCCTGCTCAATTTCTTGGCGGATCTCGCCCAAGGTCTGTTCAATTTGGCGGCATTCCTCCCCGCTGAGCAGGCCGACTTTGGCCAACATCTGGGCATGGGCGATCGATGCGGCGATATCTTGCGCATAGAATCGGCGGTCGAAGCTCACGCTTTCGGTGAACTCCTCGACGCGGCGGTCGGTGGACTGCTGAAAAACCCCGCCCCATGCCTTCTCAGCCACGGGAGTCCTTCACACTGAACGAGGAAACGGTGGAAAAACGGCAACCCATTTAGTGTAAATAGGTTAGGGTGGCCTGTCAATGGAAGGTGGAGGGCGGAGGGCGGAAGGGGGAGGGTATGCGAAAAGCCCCCGGTCTGCCGACCGGGGGGCGCGGGACGCCAAATGCCCCCTAACTTCTCCGCGCCTCGCGGACCGCCTCATAGAGGGCCAGCAGGTTCTCGGTCGGGGTCGCTGCCTGCACATTGTGCACCGTGTTGAACACAAACCCGCCGCCGCGGTTGAAAATGTCGATCCGCTCCTTCACCTGGCTACGAATCTCGGCCGGCGTGCCGAAGGGCAGGGTCTTTTGGGTGTCCACGCCGCCACCCCAGAAGGTCAGCTTCCCGCCGAACCGCTCCTTCAGCACGCGGGGATCCATCCCCACCGCCGAGCATTGCACCGGATTGAGCACGTCGAAGCCCGCCTCGATCAGGTCCGGCAGCAGGGTGATCACCGAGCCGCAGGAGTGGATGAAGGTCTTCCAGGGGGTGTGCTCGTGGATCCAGTCGTTCACCCGGCGGTGGAAGGGCTGATAGAGCTTGCGATAGCTGGCCGGGCTGATGAACAGGCCGCTCTGGGTGCCGAAATCGGTGCCGGTGACCATGATCACGCTGACGCGGTCGCCCACCACGTCGTAGATTTTCGCCAGGTTTTCCAGGCCGATTTCGCACTGCCGCTGGAAGACCTCGTAGACGTAATCGAAGCGGGCGGCCGTGCTGACGTACCACTCCTCGACGTCGCGGATTCCCTTGGGATGCTTCAGCCAGGGGGCGGGCACCAGGGCGATGTCGCCGAAGGCGGTGCCGCCGAAATTGGCCAGGATCGCCCGATCGCTCTGGCCTCCGAGCCGCTTGATTTCGGCCGCATAATACTCCAGGTCGGCGGCGGCGATGGGACCGAACTCCTCCATGTTGTCGCGCGGATCGAGGCGGTTCTCGTCGATGGGCTCCTGGCGGGGGACGGAGTCGAAGTAGAAGCCCCCCTTGGGCATCCGTCCGCTGGGCGGCACGGAGTGGTCGCCCTCGGGATACATCAAGATATCGCCGTTGGGGGCCGGATCGGTGTTGAAGCCCGCCGGGACCAGCACCGGCGTGCCGTCGAAGAGGGTCCAGCGCTTCCAGCCCGCGTTTTCGAAGCCGAACATCGTCCGCGGCCCGCCCAAGGAGACCACGTCCAGGCCCAGGGCGTCTTGCAGATCGGGGGCGATCTCGCCGAGCATCTGGTAGGGCTCGACCACCTTCACCGGCGTGCCCGGCTTGTCCAATCCCAGGGCCTGGCGGAGCCGGGCGATGCTGCCGACGTGCATCCCGCTCACCGGGCTGGCGCCGAGGTCCAGGGGGACGTAGTCGGGTTGGCGGTGCTGGAGGGCAGCTTCGATGCGTTGGCGCGAGTTCATGGGGCACCCACGGGGTTGGTATCGTGCTTTCTGATCGTAATTGGATTGGCCGCCGGCCCACTTGTCAAGTCCCGCCGCCGCCCGATAACATGGGGACGAGGAGTTAGAAGTTAGAAGTTAGGAGTTAGGAGCTAGAAGGATGATGGACCCCCGTGCCGCAATTCTAACTCCTAACTCCTAACTTCTTTCTCCTTTCCCCCCTTCTACGAGCTCCTTCACGATGGAACCCAAAGCGGACCGCGGCGGAAGCACGGCTTACGTTTACCTGTTGACGCTGGTGGCGGCCCTGGGCGGGCTGCTCTTCGGCTACGACACGGCGGTCATCGCCGGGGCCACCGGCTTCTTGAAGACCCGCTTCGATTTGACGCCGTTCTGGGAGGGCTTCTCAGCCGCCAGCGCCCTGCTGGGCTGCGCGTTGGGCGCCGGGGCCGCCGGATTCTTGAGCGACCGCTTCGGCCGCAAGAAGGTCCTCATCGTCGCCGGCCTGGCCTTTTTCGTCTCCGCCCTGGGCACGGCCCTGCCGCAGACGTTGGCCCAATTCATCGTCTTCCGCTTTATCGGCGGGATCGGCATCGGCGCCGCCTCGATCACGTCGCCGATGTACATCGCCGAGGTGACGCCCTTTCGCATTCGCGGCCGCATGGTCTCGCTGAACCAGTTTGCTATCGTCTCCGGAATGCTCATCGTTTACTTCGTCAACTACTTCATTGCCAACTACGGGCTGGCCCGCGATGAGCGGACGGTCGCCGAGCACGTGGCGCAGCATGGCACGGCGCTGGATATTTCGGCCACCCGAGAATTTATGCACAAGCAGATCCCCGACATGGTCGATCGGCAAATCGAGCAGTGTCTGATCGATCCGCGCACGGCGTCGAGCCGGGAGGGCGTAGCTCGTTTCGCGGCCGATCACGGCCTGGCGATCGACGTCACGGGGCTTCCCGGCGGCCAGCAGCCGCTCTCTCCGGCGCGGGTGCGAGACTTCCTCAGCCGGCAGCTTCCCGAGGCGAACCGCCGCCGCATCGACGGATTTCTCTCCGCGCACCTGGCGCTGGACAGCAAGGCCGCCGCCGATTTCCTGGCGAAGTCGGAGGTCAAGGTGGCCCCGCTGGAGGTGGACCTGGCGGCCCAGCGCGTGCGGGGCTGGAACGTCGAGCATGGCTGGCGGTGGATGTTCGGCTCGGGCGTACTGCCGTCGCTGGTCTTCCTCATCCTCCTGCTCTTGGTCCCCGAGAGCCCCCGCTGGCTGACCAACCGGCGGCGGCGCGACGAGGCGCTGGCCATCTTGACCCGCATTGACGGGGCGGAATATGCCAGCGCCGAGATCGGCAACATCGAAGAGATGATCGCCCGCGAGAGCGGCCGGCTCTCGGAACTCTGGGAGCCGTGGATGCAGCGGGTGCTGGTGTTGGGCATCGCGCTGGCGGTGCTCCAGCAAGCGGTGGGCATCAATGCCCTGCTCTATTTCGCCCCCAAAATCTTTCAGAGCCTCGGCGCCGGGGCAGGGACGGCCCTCTTCCAGACGGTCATCGTCGGCGCCGTCAACATGGCCTTCACCATCCTGGCCGTCGTTGTGGTCGACCGCATGGGCCGAAAGCCCCTGATGATCGTGGGGGCCGCCGGCATGGGCGTCGCCCTGAGCGCCGTGGGCCTGGCCGCCTATTGGCAACTCTTCCAGTGGTGGGCCCTGGTCTTCGTCCTCGGCTACATCGCCTGCTTCGCCATGTCCGTGGGGCCGGTCACCTGGGTCATCCTCTCCGAGATCTACCCCACCTCGATCCGCGGCCGGGCCATGGGGCTGGCCACCATCTGCCTCTGGCTGGTCAACTGGGTCGTCTCGCTGACCTTTCCCATGATGAACGACGATCCCTACCTCTTGGCCCGCTTCCACCACGGCTTTCCCTTCTGGGTCTACGCCGCATTCTGCCTCGTGCTCCTGGTGGTCGTCGTGCGCTTCGTTCCCGAGACTAAGGGCAAGAGCCTGGAAGAGATCGAGCGCGCCTGGATGCGCCGCCCATAACCGAAAAATCTCACCGGAAGACGACCAACACAGCCAGCGTCGCCACCAGCATTACCGCCCACCAGAAGACCAGGTTTCCCACGGCTCCCGGCTGCTCACGAGCGGGCAAGCGGGCCCAGCGCAAATTCCACGCCGTGTCCGGATCGTAGGGCTCGTAGGCGCTGGGGGCGATCAGGATCGTGCCGGCCCCGAGCGCCAAGACGCAGGCCGTGGCGTTGATCGCGGCCCGCGTCAGCGGCGCTAAGAACCACGCCGGCGGCTCCAGCAGCGCGGAGCGGGCCGCCCAGAGCAAGGCCCCGACGACCACGCCGAAGACGAGCGTGAACGTGGCCGCCCGCCCGTGCACCCGCGGCCAGAAGAACGCCGCCAGCAGCACCACCGCCAGCGGCGGCATCGCCACCGCGGCCGTCTCCTCGATCCAGACCAGGAGGCCCTGGCTCCACCACAGCAACAGCGGCGCGGCCGCCAGGCCCAACACGAGCGCCGCCAGGCTCGACCACCGCCCGCGGCGGATCATGTCGGCCTCGCTGGCGGTCCGCAGCAGCATGTCCTGGGAAATATCGATGGACCAGAGGGTCGAGGCCGCGTTGAGGACGGCGCCGACCACGCACATGGCGGCCGCCACGACGGCCGAGACGGCCAGCCCGCGCCCCAGCGGCCCCCAAACTCCTTCCTGGGAAAAGACCGCTTGGATCAGCCGCAGGAAGGTCCGATCGGGAGTGGCCGCGCTGATGTCGTGCGTGCCCAGCCGGACGTAGGCTACCAGACCCGGCAGCACCAGCACGGCTGGCAGCAGCACCTGCAACACCCCGGCGCCGATCACGCCCATCTTGGCGTCCCACTCGCTGCGGGCCCCCAGGCACCGCTGGACGCTCAATTGCGTGCCGGCGGCATAGCCCAGCGCGAGCGTAAACCAAAACATCAGCACGCCGATCCAGGGCAAGCTCTCGCTGGCGGCGGGCAAGAGGAGGCCCAGGCGGCCGGGATCGGCGGCCAGGTTCTTCTTCACCACGCCCTCGACCCCGCCCAGGCCGCGGCTGCCCAGGGCGACCAGCAGCACCCCGCCGGCCAGCACGACCAGCAATTGCAGCATGGCGGCGCGGCTCGTGGCGGCCAGGCCGCCGTAGATGCTGTAGACGCCGGCCGCCGCGGCCACGACGACCATCGCCACGATGAAGAGCCAGGCGGCGCCCTCCGGCGGGCGGCCCAGCCCCGCGTCGCAGACCGCGGCCCCCGCCGCGGCCAAGGCCGGCGCCAACACGCCGAAGATCATAAAGGCCAGCATCACCGCCGCGTAGACCGCCCGCGTCGAGCGGGCGAATCGCCGCTCCAGCAACTCGCCCATGCTGGAGAGCTTCTTGCGGACCAGGTAGGGCACCACGACCCAGAGGAGGATCGAGTAGGCCAGGAAATTACCCCAGCAGAGGGCGGCCGGGGCCATTCCCTCCTTGTAGGCCAGTCCGGCCATGCCCAGCAGCGACTCCAGGCCCAGCCCGGCGGCCGCAAGCGAGACGGCCACGGCATACCAGGGGAGTTGGCGGCCGGCGAGGAAGTAATCGTCGGCGATATTGAGTTTTCCCCAGGCGGCGGCCAGCCCGACCAGCACCGACGCGGCCAGCAGCAGGACGACTACCGACAGAAGGAGCGCGGTACCCATGAAGGGATATCATAACCGACAAATTCGGAAAGTGGAAGACGCAACAAACAAAACTCGCGCAGAGACGCGGAGGCGCAGGGGGAAGGAATGTGGGATCCGGAGGTCCACACAGAACCTTCCTCAAATCCACTTCTCTCTGCGTCTCTGCGTCTCTGCGCGAGCTTCTTCCTTCTTCATTACTCGATGTAGCGGCGCAGCAGCAGGCCCTTTTCGACGTTGGTGTCCTGGCCGCGGACGAAGCCGACGGGGATGGTGCGGTCGTAGATGTAGAAGGCCCGATGCCGCTCGATCTCGCCGGTGTCGCTGCCCAGTTCCGGCCCCAACTGGTAGCCGTCGAGGTGCCCGGCGTCGACGCTGCACGGCGTGACCTGGAAATACCCGACGGTGATCCAGATGGCATAGACGTTGGAGCGGGTGGTCGTGAGGTTGCCCAGCCGCGCCAGCGCCTGGTAGCGGAAGTAGGGGTTGCGGTCGGGGTCCTGGGCGGACCCGGTGGCAGCACTGGGCAACTGGCCCAGGCCGTCGATCTGGAACAGCGGCCGGTTCGCCGGGCCGGACGGATCGGAGCGGAAGATCGTGGCCCCGATCTCCGTGGCGGGCGGCGTTAAGTTGAAGTCGCCGCCGGCAAAGGTCCGGAAGGGATTGGCAAACCGCGTCGGCGCCGGGCTGCTGGGCATCGCCAGCGGATCGGTGGCCGAATCGTTCAACCCCCGCCGGCTCTGCACGAACTTGCCCCACAGCGTCCCGTCGGTCGTGCCGGGGAAGTAGTTCATCCAGCCGTTGAACACATCCGAGGTGTAGACCGTGTTGATGTTGATTTTTCCCGGCTCGCGGTAGTGGGAGATGCGGTTGAAGGGCGGAATGAACGGGTTGGCGGTGGCGTTATTGGGGTTGATGAAGGTCTCGGTCTGCACGAACCGCGAGGGGACGCCCACGTATTCCAGCAGCCGGTAGAGTTGCGGTTGCGCCGGCGTGCCTGCCGCGGGGCCCCCCGACGGCTCCGACGCGAAGAAGGGCATCAGGTGCGGATAGGGCGTGAGGCTGCCGTAGAACGGGTTATAGGCCACGGTCGGGGCGTTGGTGGTTACTGCGTAGGGGTTCGCCGTGGTGCTGCCGTGCGGAATAAACTGGTATTCCCAGAGCAGCCGGGAGGGCGCACTGGAGGGCACCATCAGCAATTCCCAGGGGCTGGCGTAAGGGCGGTTGTTCCAGGCCATCCAGGGGAAGGTGGTGTTGTCGGTGCCCACCGGGGTGCCCGCGTAGTTCCCAGAGTTGGGCGAGATGCTCCCGCCGGGTGCCTTCCAGAAGGCGACGTTGAGATAGCCGAGGCTGTTGACCAAGCCGTAACCGAAGTTCGCGCCGCTGGCCGTGGCCACCGAAGCCAGGGCCGTGGCGCCCGTGGATGGGGGAAGCGACTGGGACGGATCGGTCAGGTAGCTGCCGGCGGAACTGGCGATCGTTTGCGTCCACAGGTTCAAGTAGCCGGGGGTGCCCGCCCCGGGCGCAACCACGGCCTGGCCGCCGCGTTGACGGGTGTAAAAGCGGACATACCTCGTGGGGTCAAAGACCGTTGTGCCGCCCTGTGCGTTGTCGTTCGCGGCGACTGGGTCGTCCGGGTCGAAGGGCGCATAGGGGGCCACGTAGGTGCCCGCGGCGTTGGGAACCGCCCCCGCCGGGTTCGTATTCATCCAAACCTTGCCGTTTGCCGGGTCAACGGGCAACGCGGCCTGGTTCCAGCCGTGGGTGCCGTCCTGCTGGTTGATGTCCGTGCCGTTGAAGACGGTCAGATCGACCGGCAGCCAATCGACCGTCCGATAAGGGTTGCTGATCGGATCGTAGGCCATCGTGGGATTGGCCAGCCGCTGCAAGAACAGCGTCTTGTAGTTGAGCGTCGTGCCCGTCTGGAGCAACGTGCCCCCGGTTGTGGGCTTCTCGCTCACCATGGGGCGAAATTTCGCCAGGCCGTCGACAGCCCCCGTCTGCGCCGTCTCCATCGGACTGGTGACGAAGCTGTTGTTTGCGCCCGTCACGGTGTCGTACCAGGTCGGGTTGTCCGCGCCGTTGTCGTCCGGCCCCCGCGTGTTCGGCTGGGGGGTATAGTAGGTCGAGCTGGAGAAGATGGGCTCGGAAATGCTGATGCCGATGCCGTTGCTGGTGCTCCACGCGGTGCCGCCGGGCACAGGCCAATTGTTTGTCCCCGGCACCCCGCCGGCCACCACCATGCTGTAAGGCGTCAGGGTCGCGCCCATGCCGGACGGAGGGGGGCTGCTAATAGCGCCGTTGTTGTTCAGGGCCGCCACCGTCACGGTCCCCGACGAGAGGTTGATGTACTGCGACTGCGCCGTCATGGGGTGACCGAAACCGTTGTCTTTCTGCGCGTTGTGCACATAGGCATTGCCGATGTAGGTCTGGTAGCGCGGCCCGATCACTAGGTAGTGGCCGCCGGGCAGCGGCCAGGGGGTCGGCGCCTGCGGCCCGCTGCGGTTGGAGTAAATCAGGTTCGAGTCGATGGCCCCGCTGGGGGCCAGCCAGGTCGTCGCGCTGGCTTGCACGTTCGCCAGCCAGATGATCCGGTCGATCGACACGTTGGTAGTCGTTGCCGCGGTCTGCAGCGCCGGCGGCAGCAGGCTGAACTCCGGCGTCGGGTCCGGGCCTGGGCTGGCGTGGTACTGCTCCGGCTCGATGGCCGCGCTGTCGGGATTGAGCAACAGCCGGCTGCTGACGTCGTTGACGGTGCCGGCGGTGGTCTGGTAGGTGCTGGCGAGGCGGCTCTGGCCGACCACGATCCGCCACACCGGGTACTGGACGCCGCCGGCGGCGGCCGGCGGGGCCAGCCGGTTGAGGTCCAACGAGTATCCACTCGTCGCACTGTAGCTATAGAGGTCCAGCGGGGCCGCCTGGTTCCACGCGGAGCGCGGACAGTACAACTCGATGAAGAGCGACCCCTGCGGCACCTTCACCTGGTCCAGGGTCTTCACCTGGCCGCCCGTCACGGCCATCGTGTATGGGCTAAGCTGGGTGCCTTTACCGTCGGGCACGGTCCGCCGCTTGGTCGTCTTGTCGTTGGCGGTGTCGCCCACGCCGCGGTTGTGGCAGGCAAAACTTTCCGTCATCACCAGCTCGGGCGGCTTGCAGCCCCAAACCACGCCGAAGTTGCTCGACGAGTCCGCGCTCTTGGTGCTGGCGCTATACTCCGAGCTGTCCGCCGGGTAGATGCTGTCGTCCTGCAGGCTCCATTTCTTGTTGGCGATGAAATTCGGGTCGTATTTGAACGGCACCATGATCGAGTCGTTGGTCTCGAAGCACACGGCGTTGATCGCCCATTGGGCGATCCGCTCTGCCCTCAGCCACGCCTGCTGTTTGGCGCTCAGCGACGTCAACTCCGTGGTGGGAACCTGGACATTGGCCGCACTGTCGGAGAGGAGCATCCCGAGCACGTAGAGGTATCGGGCCAGCCGCTGCCGGGCCGCGATCGGCGCCAGCCAGGCCGAGCTTCCCGTGCCGGCGTCGTAACTGATGCTGAGGCTCTGCGTGCTGCTGGGCGAGAC
>JBKQVT010000174.1:0-67544 GCA_052139835.1 Thermoguttaceae bacterium | reverse complement strand
GGGGTGGGGGCTTTGGGTTTTGGGTTTAGGGGTTAGGAAAAAACCATTATCCACTGTCCCCTGCCAATCCCCAATCCCCAGTCCCCAGTCCCCAGTCCCCAGTCCCCAGTCCCCAGTCCCCAGTCCCCAGTCCCCAGTCCCCAGTCCCCAGTCCCTAGCCCCTAGCCCCTAGCCCCTAGCCCCTAGCCCCTAATGTTTTTCTCCATCGACGGCGGCGACGGCGCCGGAAAATCTACCCAGGTCGCACTCCTTTGCCAGTGGCTCCGACAGCAGGGCCACGAGGTGATGGCCTGCCGCGATCCGGGCAGCACCGCCCTGGGCGAGGCCGTCCGCGACATCCTCCTCCAGCGCCACGACCTGCACATCGATCGCCGCAGCGAAATGCTCCTCTACATGGCCGTCCGCGCGCAGTTGGTCGAGGAGCTGATCCGGCCCGCGCTGGCCGCGGGCAAGATCGTCGTCAGCGACCGCTACCTGCTGGCCAATGTCGTTTACCAGGGCCACGGCGGCGGCTTGGACGTGGAGACGCTCTGGAGCATCGGTCGCGTGGCCACCGGCGGGCTGTTTCCCGATCTGACGATCGTGCTGGACATGCCGATGGAGGCCGCCGCCGTGCGGATCCGCCGCCAGCGCGACCGCATGGAGCAGCAAGGCGACGGTTTTCACGCGCGGGTCCGCGAGGGTTTTCTGGCCGAGGCCGCCCGGCGGCCCGAGCAAATCGCCGTGGTCGACGCCTCCCGTTCCATCGAGGAGGTGCAGGCGGAGATTCGCGCGGCCGCCGCGAAAGTGCTGGAATAGTAGCGATGGAATTGCGGCCTGGAGCGAGTACCCGGAATACTGATCGCCGCGAGATGCGGCAACCACAACTCAATCGTGGTCCTCGACCGCTGCGCCGTCGGCGTGCTTAGGGCCAGGAGGAGCAGATACAAACGGCCCCTCAACCGCCACGGTTAACTCGTGCGCCAGCAGTTTCTGCCACTCTTTGCAGCGATCGATCCTGCGTTCGGCGTAATTCAGTCTTGGAATTTCCGCGTGTCCTGGGTTGCCTGCATTCGGCTTGGCTGCAACCGTTATGCCGTGGGCTTGAAGTTCCGCCGCCCGAAGAACCGCCACATAATAGCCGTCCATGTGTGGCCCCTGTGCCGCCTCCTCCAGCGTCCGGTATTTTTTCCGGTCGAGCGAGATGCCGCTTTCATCCTTACGATTCGGGTGAAACGCTTCTGGGGAAAGGCGGCCCGTAACTGGATCGTACCATTTCATCTTGACCGGAACCCGACGGTAGAGCGTCTCGTCGCCGTCGATCCCTTCCGCGCCCGAGGATGAAAGCATACTTGGGTCTTCAGAGTTCAAACACCGTTCGCCGCGACAGTTTTTGTCCGTGGAACTCGCAGAATTCGACCGCCCCATCCTCATCGACCTCGATGGTCCGAAAGAATGGACCGTCTTCCCATTCGAAGACGATTCCCCCGTCTGCATTGGGCACGACGCGTAGGGACGCTGGCAATGGCCACGAGCATTCGCGCAGGCGGAAGGCTATCCGGCAAGCGACGGAGAGGGCCTTTCGGGACGGTAGTGTGATGCCGTCGTCCGCCAAATCATCTTGATCGGATGCCGCCCATCCCATTTGCGCCCATCCGATTAGGCTGTCAATTACCTTCACCCATTCCTCGCGGATGGTTTCGACACTGCTTGTCGAGCACAACTCACCGCCGACGGCCCCCGTCACCACCTCGGGTAACTCGTCCGAGAGTGTGAATCGCGTATCAAGTCTGGTCATGAATGAGCCCCCAGTGTGCATGTGCTTTCTCAGATGTCAAACTCACAAAAGCCCGGAGCAGTGTTTCGTGACCCAATTCCAATCCAGCGTCAACAGCGCCGTCGGCTCCGTCGGAGGCTTGGATCGGCCCACGCGCGGTCAGATTCAGGATCAACACCTCGCCCCGCGCCGGCGTGCTCTGCAGCCCCTGCGTCACGCTAAGGTGCAAGCGGCCTCGCGCGGGAGGAATCACATAACTCCATTCGGAGCGAACGTTCTCGAAATCCGCGATCTGCTCTGGGACGCGAGGAGGAGCCAGCGACGGAATCACCGCGGACCAGTCGGACGGCGATTGCCAGAGTTCTCCCTTCGGGAAATGGTTGACGTAGGCAATCTCCCATTGATTCGGCCGCAACTCCCCGAGTGCCTCCTCGGCCAAAAACTCTCTCAGCGTTGCCAAGGCTTGGAAAAAACCAGGTTTTACCTTCGTGTAACTTGGGTAGGCCTTTCCCTCGTGGCCCAACCAGTTGAAGACCAGCCGGCCGTTCTGAATCTGAATCATCCGGTCATTGTCCGCATTTCGTACCCGCAGTCGGACAGGCGGCGTCCCTGCTCCCAAGATAAACTGCAACCCCGCAGCGCTCCGCGCACCTTGCTCGCCGAACTGCTCGAACTGCGGCGCCATCGCAGGAGCGTCGCTGACGTTGGGCCAGTCCGACCCCAAAAGTCGCCAAAAGGACCCCAAATGGGCGATCGCCAGTTTCGGCAGCGGGACAAATTGGACCCCGAGCGCGGTCTCAATCACCGGGGGCCGTTCAAACCTCACATGCTTTTCGGACAACATGCAACCCGGATGTCCTATCGCGCTCACAGGCAGGCTCCCGCTAGCTAAGACAGAAAATGCCCAGCATAACCAGCGGATGACTCTAGCGGCAGGGCCGCGTGGATGCAACCCCACTTGCAATTCTAGCCCGCCGCCCGGCCAATTACCAGCATCCCGCCGAAGCCGCCAGACCACACCCCCCTCAGTATGGGACTCTATCCACCCGCCGGCGACAGACCAGCCCGAAGTTCGCCGTCCCGCTGGACCCTCACTGCCAAACTGGGATAATACCAGCAACCACGTTCATTCCGTTCGCCTGACTTCCGATCCATGTCCACTTTGATTGTAACTAACCGCTCCTGGCACGGCATCGAAGGACACGACGCCGTCGTGGCGCTTTTTCGCCGCGCCCTGGAGCGGCAGCGGCTGGCCAGCAGCTTCCTCTTTGCCGGGCCCTCAGGCATCGGCAAACGCAGCTTCGTCCTGAAACTCGCCCAGGCCATGCTCTGCCAGAAGCGCCCGGAAGCCGCCCTGGACCCCTGCGAAACCTGTCCAAGCTGCACCATGGTCCTGGCCGGCACGCACCCCGACCTCGACCTGGTGGGCAAGCCCGCCGACAAGTCCTTCCTCCCCCTCGAACTCCTCATCGGCCAGCGCGACCACCGCCGCCAGGAGGGACTCTGCCACAACATCAGCCTGAAGCCCTTCATGGGCGGGCGGAAGATCGCCGTGATCGACGACGCCGATTTCCTCAACGCCGAGGGGGCCAACTGCCTGCTGAAGACGCTCGAAGAGCCGCCGCCGCAGTCGGTCTTGATCCTCATCGGCACCAGCCCGGCCAAACAGCTCCCCACGATCCGCTCGCGCTGCCAGTTGGTCCGCTTCCAGCCGCTCTCCGCGGAGGTGGTGGCCGAATTGCTCCTGTCCAAGGGCCTGGTGGCCGACGCCGCCGAGTCGCGGCGGTTGGCCCAGCACGCCGAGGGCAGCGTCCAGCGGGCCCTCGAACTGGCCGATCCCGCGCTCTGGGAGTTCCGCGCCACGCTCTACGAGCGCCTGGCGGCCCCGCTGCTGGAGAGCGTGCGCCTGGCGCCCAGCGTCTCGGCCTTCGTCGAGGAAGCCGGCAAGGAGGCCCCGGCCCGCCGGGCGCGGCTGCGGCAGGTCGTCGGCTTTGCCGCCGGTTTTTATGAGGGGTTGCTCAAGGTGCAAAGCGGCGCCGCGCCGCCGGACGACGCCGACTTGCGGCGTTTTCTCGACGAGGCGGCCGCTCGTTCCGCCGGCGGCATCACGGCCGCGGCCGCCCGCCTGGACCGCTGCCTCGACGCGCTGGAAGAGATCGACCGCAACGCCAATCAAGCGACGCTGATCGAGGCCTGGCTCGACGCCCTGGCCGCGGCGTGACCCTTCGCACGGAAAAGAGACGATCCGCAGATTTCGCAGATTTGCACAGAAGGAGGAAGAGGAAATGCAAGTGGCCGCCGGCCGCTTATTTCTTCCCTTCTGCGAAAATCTGCATAATCAGCGGATCAGATCGGCCTTTGTTCGAGTTGGTGCGTCGCGGTTCAGTGGGCGGCGGCCCGCGAAGCCGCTTCCGGCGGCGGCTTCAGCAGGTCCTTGAACTTCGCCCGCACCTTGGCCACCTTCGGCATCGCCACCGACCGCACGTAGGGCTGATGCGGATTCAGCGCGCAGTAGTTCTGGTGGTGGGCCTCGGCCGGATAGAAGCCCGTCAATGGCTCCAGGGTCGTGACGATCGGCCGGCGAAAGACCTTGGCCTTGTTGAGGTCGGCGATCATCGCCGCGGCCAGCTCCTTCTGATGCTCGTCGGCGTAGAAAATGGCGGAGCGATACTGCGTGCCAACGTCGTTGCCCTGGCGGTTCAGCGTGGTCGGATCGTGGGTGCCGAAGTGGACCTTGAGCAACTGCTCGTAGGAGATCTTCCGCGGGTCGTAGGTGATGCGGACCGACTCGGCGTGGCCGGTGCGGCCGGTCGAGACCGTCTCGTAGTTGGCCGTATCGGCGGCGCCGCCGGCATAGCCGCTGGTCACGTCCAAGACGCCATCGAGCTGGCGGAAGACGGCCTCGACGCACCAGAAACAGCCGCCGGCGAAGACCGCCTCGGCCCGCTGGGCGGTCTTTGGATGGTCGGCGGTCCCGGACGCCGGGTCCTTCGCCTTATCGCCGGCGTCCGCCGCCGGCTCGGCAATCGTTTTCAATTGATCGGCGGGGACGAAGCGGAGGGCGGCCGAGTTGAGGCAATAGCGGAGGCCGGTGGGCGGGGGCCCGTCGTTAAAGACGTGGCCGAGGTGCGCGCCGCATCGCTGGCAGAGGATCTCGGTCCGCACCATGCCGTGGGTGCGGTCGACGTGCTCGCAGATGTTCTCCTTGGCCGCCGGCTGGAAGAAGCTCGGCCAGCCGGTGCCGGACTCGAACTTCACGCCCGACTCGAACAGCGGGAGATTGCAGCAGACGCAGACGTACATGCCCGCCTTCTTGTTGGCCAGCAGCGTGCCGCAGAAGGCCGGCTCGGTGCCCTTCGCCCGCGTGATGCGATACTGCTCGGGCGTCAGGCGCTTTTTCCACTCGGCGTCGGAAAGCACCAGGCGGGGCAATTCCCGCGGCTCGGCAAGCTTGCCGTCGGGGCCGATGACTCGAATCCGCACGAGCGCCATGGACGTTTTTCCTCCGGATTTGGAAGACTGCGGCGCGGTGCTGTCGGCGGACCCCGCGGGGCCCGCGCAATCGCACGCCAAAAGAAGCACCAGCGGCAATAGCCAACGAAACTGTAATCGCATGGGAAATCCCTCCAGCATCAGAACTATACGCAGCGGCGGGCAAAACGGCAAGGGCGGAGGAGGGAAGGACACTTGGGTCTTTGGTCTTAGGTCTTAGCCCCAAGGCCGAAGACCCAAGGCCCAAGACCCAAGACCCTTCTCCGTGGTGATGTCTCTACTCCGCAACGTCACTATTCCCTGGCGAGCATCTCCTGCAGGTGCAGCGTGACGCACTCGGCCATCACTTCCGGGTTGTAGCCCCCTTCGAGCACGCTGACCACCTTGCCGCCGGCATAGGCGTCGGCCACGTCGAGCACCAGGCTTGTCAGCGGCCGATAGTCCTCCGTCTCCAAGCCGAGGCTCCCGATCGGATCGAGCCGGTGGGCGTCGAATCCGGCGCTGAGCAGCACCAGTTGCGGCCTTGTCTTGGCGGCCAGCCGCTCCAGGCCGGCGGCGAAGCGGGCCAGGTACTCCTTGCGCGGCGTGCCGAAGGCGATGGGCAGATTGAGTTTCGTCCCCACGGCCGGCCCGCCCCCGGTCTCCTCCGCCGCGCCGCTGCCCGGATAAAACGGCCAGCGGTGGATGGAAAGGAAGCCCACGCGGGGCTCCTCCCAGAAAATGGCCTGCGTGCCGTTGCCGTGATGCACGTCCCAATCGACCACCAGGACGCGGTCCAGTTGAAACTCATCCAACGCCATGCGGGCGGCCACGGCCACGTTGTTGAAGAGACAGAAGCCCATGCCGCGATCCACGAGGGCGTGGTGTCCGGGCGGACGGACCAGGCAGAGGGCCCGCCGATCTTCGCCACGAAGCAGCCGCGCGGCGGCGTCGCACGCCGCGCCGGCCGCCTGGAGGGCCACGTCGAACGACAGGGGGCCGACCACCGTATCGGCGTCGATTTCGCCGCCGCCGAACCGGGCCAGGGCCCAGACCTCCTCGACGTAGCGGGCCGCATGGACCCGGCCGAGGCGTTGCCCCGAGACCGGCCCCCACGTCGGGCGGCGGCAGCGGGCGTCCAGCCCCGCGCGTGCCAGCCCCGCGGCGATCGCGCGCAGCCGCTCGGCCCGTTCCGGATGATTACCGGTATCGTGGTTCAGGAAGCAGTCGTCGAGATACAAGAGGGTCATTGCGGGTCCTTCGACGCCGGAGTATAGCCCGCAGGGCTGGAAGAGGAAAGCCCAGGGTCGCCACGGCGCGGCTGCCTGGGGTTCAAGGGGCCAAGCAGTTCCGAATACCGGTTGACGAACCGGGCGCCGAAGCTCACAATAAGGCTGTCGGCCTGAAAAACCTCGCCGGGAGCAAGGAACCTCGATGAACCGCCTCCAACAACAGGATCCGCAAGTCTGGGCCGCTATCGCCGGCGAAATCGATCGCCAGAGCGACGGCCTGGAAATGATCGCCAGCGAAAACTACACCAGCCCCGCGGTCATCCAGGCCATGGGGAGCGTGCTTACCAACAAGTATGCCGAGGGCTACCCCGGCCGCCGCTACTACGGCGGCTGCCAGTTCGTCGACCAGGTCGAGGAACTCGCCCGCAACCGCGCCAAGGAACTCTATCGCGCCGAGCACGTCAACGTGCAGCCCCATTCCGGGGCCCAGGCCAACACGGCCGTGTACTTCTCGATGCTCGAGCCGGGCGACGTGGTGCTGGGCCTGGACCTGGCCCACGGCGGCCACCTCAGCCACGGCATGAAGCTGAACATTTCCGGCAAGCTCTACCATTTTTTCAGCTACGGGGTGCGGCCCGACACGCAGCGCATCGACCTCGACCAGGTGGCCCGGCTGGCCCGCGAGCACAAGCCGAAGATGATCGTGGCCGGGGCCAGCGCCTATCCGCGGGAGATGCCGCACGGCCAATTCGCCGAGATCGCGCGGGAGTGCGGGGCCAAGTTGTTCGTCGACATGGCGCACTACGCCGGGCTGGTGGCGGCCGGGCTGCACGACGACCCCGTGCCGGTGGCCGACTACGTGAGCACGACCACACACAAGACGCTCCGCGGTCCGCGCGGCGGCATGATTCTCTGCAAGGAGGTTTACGCGAAGGACATCGACCGCGCCGTCTTTCCCGGCACGCAGGGCGGCCCGCTGATGCACGTGATCGCCGGCAAGGCGGTCTGTCTGGGCGAGGCCCTCGCGCCGGCTTTTAAGCTCTACGCCAAGCAGATCATTGCCAATGCCCAGGCCCTGGCCGAGGTGCTGGCCTCCGGCGGGCTGAAGCTGGTCAGCGGCGGCACCGACAACCACCTCATGCTGGCCGACGTGACCCCCTTGGGCCTGACCGGCCGGCAGGCGGAAGAGGCCCTGGGCCGCTGCCGCATCACGGTCAACAAGAACATGATCCCCTTCGACCAGCGGAAGCCGATGGACCCTTCGGGGATTCGCATCGGCACGCCGGCCTTGACCACCCGCGGCATGAAGGCCGACACCATGCGGACCATCGGCGGCTGGATCGTGGAAGTGCTCCGCGCCCCGGACGACGCGGCGGTGGCCGCGCGGATCGGCGGCGCCGTCTCGGAGTTGTGCCGTCAGTTCCCCGTGCCGGGGATCGAGTAGGGACCAGGGGCTAGGGACCAGGGACTGGGGATTAGGGATTAGGGATTGGAGAGAAGAATGCAATCCACAGCCGCAGCCGCCTCGTCCGCCGTGCCATCCGCCTTCCGCATTCTCATTGCCGATGATAATCTCGCCAACATCGAATTGTTGGAAAGGTATCTGGCCGAGATGAAGTGCGAGATTGCCGTGGCTGCCGACGGCCCGGCGACGCTCGACAAGGTGGCAAAGTTCCGTCCCGATTTGGTCATACTGGACACCATGCTGCCCAAGCTCGGCGGTTTGGAGGTCTGTAAGACGCTGAAGCAGGAAGCCAAGACCAACCGCATTATGATTCTGATGGTCACGGCGTGGAAGGAGTTGGGCGATATCGAGGCAGCGGTGGCGGCCGGTTGCGACGATTTCCTCAGCGAACCGATCAACAAGATCGAACTGCTCAAGCGGGTAGAATTGTTGCTGAGGCTGCGGCATGTGACCGGCGAGCCGAAGGAGAAGGATAAAGGATGAAACCCGCAGCCGCAGGCACCTGGTTCGCCGTCCCGTCGGAATTCCATCTTATCCGGAGGCTGACGCCTCCGGCTCGCTTCCCCCCAGCCCCTGGCCCCTAGTCCCCAGCCCCTAGCCATGTCCAAGAGCCGAATTCTCATCGCCGACGACAACCTCACCAACGTTGAGTTGCTGGAGGCCTATCTGAGCGAGATGGACTGCGAGATCGCCGTGGCCGCCGACGGCCCGCAAACGCTCGAGCGGGTCGCCGAATTCCATCCCGACCTGATCCTGCTGGACATCATGATGCCCAAGCTCAGCGGCTTCGAGGTCTGCAAGACGCTGAAGCGGGAGCCGCAGACCAATCACATCATGATCCTGATGGTCACAGCGCTGAAGGAGTTGGGCGACATCGAGCGGGCGGTGGCCTGCGGCTGCGACGACTTCCTCAGCAAGCCGATCAACAAGATCGAGCTGGTCAAGCGGGTGGAGACCCTGCTGAAGCTGCGGCACGTGACCGACGAGCTGGAGCGGCTGCGGCGCTACATCGACGGCATGGAGGACGACCGCCGCGGGCGATAGGGCGGGGGCGACGGGCGTGCCCCCGTGGGTGTGTTCGATCAGTAGTCCCCGGCGCCGATTGTCAATCCGTCATTGCGGGAACTCAACCGCCGGAAGACCTCGGGATCGATCGTATAGCGGATCAGTTGCACCGAGGCGTCGCAGAAGACGAATTGCGTGCCTGCGGCGTGGCAGGAACCAAAGCGATAAATGTGGGGGATGATCGTACCACCGGTGTCGAGTGGACCATAATTATCCGGCTGCGGCGGCAAGTGGAGAGAACTATTCGGACCGTAGTCACCCCAACGGACGACGTCGTCCTGGAAACCGCCGACATAACCGACATTGTCGTCCGGCGCACATTCGGTGCGGTCGAAGGATAGATTGATGTGCTTCTCTCCCACCAGGATCGTAAAGGACGCCCCGTCGGTCACGTCGGCCAGGGAAATTATTCGCGTGCCCTGTTTGACGACGACGCCGTCCTTGCTGCCGTCGCCGTAAATGCCGCCGCCGTCACCGCCGACGCTGGAGGTCCCGGCATTGCCGGCATAGTCCGTCATGGCACGGGGATAGGGCACGACCTGCCACGGTCCACCGCTTAGCGCGGTGGGCTTGCGACGGCTCGGGCAGAAGTAGGCGGCGACCGGCGTGGAAGCCACCACCTGGTCGCTCGTGTTGCTCCAGAGCGGAGTTTGCTCGAGATAGGGGAGTATCTGGTAGCCCCAGGACCAAGCCTGGTTGTCAAACAGCGCCGGAGTGCCGGCGGCGTTTATCGTTCGCGACGGGGTGTAGCCGTTGCCTCCGTTGGGGAACGCCCCCATCACCGCATGGTGGCCATGGAAAGCCAGGCCGACCTGCTTGAGATTGTTGGTGCATTGGGTGCGCCGCCCCGCCTCTCGCACCGACTGCACCGCCGGCAGCAGCAGGGCCACGAGGATGCCGATGATCGCCACGACCGCCAACAGCTCGACGAGCGTAAAGGCTTTGCGGAGGCGGACTGCGGATGGCCTTACGGCCGCAAGAGGACGGTGGTGTGTTCGCATCACGGACCTCGTTCAAAAACCGGGACTATATCCGGGAGGAAAACTGGCGCGGCGAAACTCCCGGTCCGACAGGACCTCCAGCTTCCGGAACGGAGCAGTGATGACATAGCGTTGGCCGCCGGCGCCCTGTCTCTCGTAGACCACCACGGGCGTCGATTGGGCCCAAGACGCCGGCGACCGCGTCATGTCTACGCCCCAGCAGACGACAAACGGCTGTCCGTCGCGCGGCGATCGCAAGATCTCGTCGGCATTGCCCAACTCGGCCAAGAACGGCTTCAACTCTTTCGCATTCTGGGGCGGCGTTTTCTCCTCCGCGGAGAACCTCACGTACGCCATGCAGATCTTTACCAGCCTCTCGTGCGTGGGGTCCAGCGGCTTATCCACACGCACTTCCGAGGAACTTGAACAGCCCGCACCACCAAGAGACAAGAGCACCAGCAGCAGAGGGAATCGGCGGCACAATGCGGGGTGGCGCTGCGATGGCATGGGAAGAGTTTCCATAGCGACGTGGTTCCCGAGGGTTGCGAAATGCCGCCCGCGTTGGTCGCAGTTTCCGCACCGATACCGGTAGTATAACGAGTGAGCCGGTTGTCTACAAACTGATTGTGCGAAGAACTCGCAACCGCAAGGCGGCGTGTTCGTGGGCCGTTTTCCGCACCCCGATCTTCCCCAAAAATCAGTCGTTTTGCGGCCAGGCCATTTGACCGCCTTCGGCGACGGAAACCGGCTACGGCCTCAGGTCGGGGATGCCGATGGTTTGGCCATAGAGCCGCACCAGGTCGGCAGGCGTCAGCCCGTAGGCCTTCTTCAGCGCGTCCTCCCAGGGCAGGCCGAGCTTGATGCCCTCGATGAAGTCGCGATAGCGATGGCTGGGTTTTCCATAACTAGGCCCGGGAGGGATCGAACCTCCGACCAAGGGATTATGAGTCCCCTGCTCTAACCGCTGAGCTACGGGCCCGAAAGGAAGGGGGAAGGTGAAAGGACAACACGCGTTCAACCTTGCTCCTCGCCTCCTCCTCTGTATTGCAGGTTTTCAAGAGCGCGTCTTCTTCAGCAAACGCCTTGGTTGCGGTTACGCCGCGCCAATCTCTCCCTGCCTCCGCGGTGAATCTTCTTTATCTGCTATCAGGTGGGCGTCTTCTTCCTGATGCGGGCCAGGAGGAGCGAGGTCCCGATCACCGCGCCCAAGCCGAACGGCAGCGCAATCCAGCCGGCGGTTGTCAACACCAGGGTCGTTTGTATGCCGCGTGCGACGTCTTCCGATCGGATGGGGCCGCCGCTCCCGAACGTGTGCATCATGCTGATTAGCCCGGCAAGAACGCCCCACAATGGCCCAGTACACAAAACGATTCCCACGATCAGCAAGGTTACAAGAATGGCTTTTCTATTCATTTTGGCTCCTCAAAACCGGCCGGTGCTCCCCGCCATACTACAAGCTTGCAAGAGCTTGTTCTTGCCGAAATTGGCAGCGTTCGCTGAAGTTGGGGTTCGCTCCGCTCGACCCGCCTTACGAAGGTGTGGCCCAAATGGCGTAACCTCTTGTAACGCACAGCGCTATGCTAAGGCATAACCTACCGCTTGCACAAGAGGGCCAGAGGAAATCGATCGAGCGGAAGACCGATAGCTATTTCTTCCCAGCCGACTGGGACGCCGGCGGCTCCGTGCAAAACTCCTCAATCGTCCGGCCCGGCACGGCCAGCTTTACCACCATCTGCACCAGCGACGTGTCGGCCTCCGCCGGAGGCTGCCCCTCGGCGGCCTTTTCCGGTTTCGGAGCGGCCGTGGAAACGCCCTTGTCCACGCTCTTGTGGAGCGGTTTCTCCGGGGGCTTCGGTGGGCCCACCTTGTCGTCCCCAGGCGATTCCGCCGACACCTCGTCCAGCGGATAATCGATATTGGCGGTGACTGTGGCCATGCCGACCACGGCGCCGAAGCGGTTCAGCACCGGGCCGCCGCTGGAACCGTAGGCGAAATCGGCCGAGAGCGACATCCACCGCTGCCGCTTGCCGTCGATGGTGTTCTGCGTGTAGCGGGTCACGTGCCCTTGGGTGAAGGTGAAAAACTGGTTGCCCGGATGGCTGAGCACGCCGACCCAGGCCCCCACCTTCTCGTCGGCCGCCAGCGGCAAGGGGGTGAAGCCCTTGCCGGCGATGCGGATGAGGGCGATATCGGCCGTGGGGTCGGCGCCCAGGGCGTCGACGACGGGGAAGACTTCGCCCTTGTGGTTGACGACGCCATAACATTCCTTGCCCATCTTGTCGAAGACGTGCCAGTTGGTCACCAGCACGCCGTCTTCGGTCACGGCCCAGGCAGTGGCCAGGCGGCCGTCCTGCCACTGGCCGGGCTTCTCCGGCGTTTGCTGCACGGAGCCGAGCACGAAGACGGCCGGCAGGGCGTGCTGATAGACTTCCTTGGGGGTCATGGCATGGGGGCCGGGCTGCTTCCAGGCGACCTTGGCGGGGCCGTGGGTCAGCTTGCGCTGGAACTCTTCGGCCTTCAGGCACTTGCCCTGTTTGGCCAAGTCGATCAGTTTCCGGGAGAAATCGGCGGCGAATTTCTCGTCGTCGAAATAAGTGGGTTCCTCGGCGGCGAGTCTTCCGGCCGTCGCCGCCCAGCAGGCGGCCGCGACCAGCGCATACGGCAGAAGGCGGCTCATGACTACCAGATTCCAAGCATTGATGGTTGGGTGCCACTGCTGGCTTGTCCAGCAGTGCCGGTCTCCCGCCGCCCGCTGCACTGCTGGACAAGCCAGCAGTGGCACCCGTCAATCGACGGCTGACAGAGCACTACCAGATTCCAAGCCAATGGGTGCAGCAGGCCGCGAGGATCGCCGCCGCCACGGCCGCTAGGAGCAAAAGTTTCCAGGTCCGGCCACGGCCGGCGCCTTCGGCCGCTGGCGTGCGGCCGGCGAGCAGCCGCGAGGCCACCAGGCGGCGGGCCAACCGCAGCGTGGGGGGAACGTCGGGCTCTTTGGGCTCTTGGCTCAGGGCAATCATGGCTGCGTCTTATCGGCGGCTCAGCATGGAATCATACGCTGCCCGCGTCGCCTTGGCTACCGCGTTCCAGGAGAAATAGGTTTGCACGTGGCCGGCGAGGCTGGGGCTTCGTCCGCGGGCCAGGGCGGCCGACACGGCGCGGCGGATGCCGGGCAGGTCGCGGGGGTTCACGTAGAAGGCGGCGCGGCCGAAATATTCGCCCGCGCAACTCCCCTCCGGCAGCACCAGGGGGGTGCCCGACATCCCCGCCTCCAACGCGGCGCAACAGGACGACTCCTGCCAACTGCCCAGCACCACGCAGCCGCAGGCCGCATAGGCGCTGGCCAGCAGGGGATCGTCGCGGCGGAGGTTCTGCACGAACTGCACGCGGGGGCCGGCCGCGTGGCGGCACTCTTCCAAGTACCAGGGGTAGCCCGGCGACACGTCGCCCAGCACCACCACCGGCACGTCGCTGGCACGCATCGCCCAGAGGAAGCCGAGTTGATTGCCGCGCGGTTCGATGGGGCCCAGGTAGAGGACGAAGTTGCGGCCGCCGACCAATTGGGCAAAGGGCTCGGGATCGGCGGCGGCAAGCTGCGGATCGGCGGCGCCGGGAATGATATGCACCCGCGGGGCCGGTACGCGAAAATAGTTCAGCAATTGCTGCGCCTCGGCGTGGGTGTGCGGCAGCAACAGATCGACGCTCTGATAGAGCCGCCGCCGCCACGAGCGCCAGGGCGAGCGAGCCGTCCATCCGAGCAGCCGGGCGCAGACCGCCAATCCCCCCCTCACCGGCGGAAACTGCCCCAGGCCGTCGCTGCCGCCGTGCCAGTCCATCGTCGAAAGCGCCACGGGCAGATGCTGCCGCCGGGCGGCCTCGACCACCGGCAAGTGCTCCGGCAGACTGCCGAAGACGTGCAGACAGTCGGCCTCGGCCAGCGAATCCTCCCAGGGGCGCCACAGCCGCGCCGCCACTCCCACCGCCGGCAGCGCGCGGGCCAGGCCGAGCATGTGCGCTTCTTTCCAGCCTGGGGCCGCCATCCCCGTAATCTTGCCGGCCAACAAGACCCGCGGCGAGCCCCCATTCCTGGGTGGCGTGGCTACAGCCGATGGCAGAGATTCCGTTTTCTGCTGGGCGAATTGGAGATGCATGGCTTCGTTACTTTACAAAACCCTAACGAATGCCGCAAGCTGGGTTTGCCGGGAAGAAGAGGGAGGGATTGCAGTTTAGGAAGTGGGAATTAGAGAAAGGCGGAGGGCGGCGGGCGGAAGCGGGGAAAATTCGGAATTCGGAACGCGGAATTCGGAAGGGGTAGCGGACGATGTCTTTTCCGACTTCCGATTTGGTCTAAGTCCCCAACCCCCCAGTCCCTACTCCGCTTTCGGTTCCACCGCCGGCGACCGGGCGGGCGGGACGGCCTGCGGATCGCTCCCCGGCGGCGAAGAAGCCTGCCGGACGCCAACCGCCTGAACCGCCGTGCCCGAGGGGTGCCAACCATCGGCCGGCAGCGCCTCGGCCTTGGCGGGCAGCGGCTCGGCCTTGCCGGCCAAATGGTAAACCAGGTTCGGAGCGGGCCGCGGCCGCCGGCCGTCGGCCGCCGATCCCTTCGGCACCGCCGCCGCCACGGCCGTCGTCGCGGCCGGCGGCTCCGGAAAGCCGTCGCGGACCCAGGCCAGCCAGGTGTTCTGCAAGGTGGCCAGATCCGTCATGCCGTAGTGCCGTTGGACGGCCGCCGACCACTGGTTGTTCGCCAGGGCTTCGTCGAGAAACTGCACGTACTTGCGGCGGCCGCCGTGCTGAATCATGTACTCGGCCAGCGAATAGCCCTGCGCATACAGCGGCATGACGTCGGGCGGATACTCGGTCATCTCGAACATCTGGCTGAAGGCGATCCCCCGCCCGGTGTGGAGAAACTGCAACAGCATGGCGCGGTGCTTGGCCTTCTCGCTGGGGCATTCCATGCTCGTCGCCCCGCCCTCGTCGGCCCAGCGGGGCAGGGGGCGGCGAAAATGCGTGGCAAACACCATGTGTGTAACCTCGTGCGGCAGGACGGAATCGATAATCCGCTCCGCCGAGCCTTGGATGTTCATCCGCCAGCCGAAGACCTCGCCGTGGTCGAACATGAACGTCGTGGCCCCGCCCGCCCCCAGGTGCGGACCGACCTCGACCGTCATCAGGCAGGGTTGCGACCAGTTGGGCATGGTCTGTCCCAGCCACAGCATGGCCAGGTCGTGGCGGTCTTTCTCCGCCGCCTTGGCGAACTGCTCGGCGAGTTTCGCGTCGGCAGTCTCGACAGTGTAATTGGTGCTCTGAAAGCGGGCACCCATCGCAACCAGCAGCAGGGCCGCCAATACGAGGGCCCGGAAGAGACGTGCTTCCATGCTTCACCTATCTCCCATTTGAGAAGGAGAGGAATCGACCCCATCCTTGGGGCCTGAGGTTCTGCCGCCTTGGGCGAGGCGGGAGCAAACCACGAGCCAATCGCAAGGACCATCTTCCCCCGTCGCGGCCCGGCGACTCAAACTCTTGCCCGGCGGGGGCTTGCCATCTGCCCCTACGCCAGGAACGCGTCGCCGTGGGCCGGCGGGTTTGTAACTGTTGCAAACTCAATGTAGCTTCAACCGGGAAAAGCACCAACACTGATTTTTTGAGGAGCCGACTCGTGATGCTGCCAGTGCTAGCACGGAAGCAATCTTGCGACGTGCTCGACGACAAGAAATTCAGGATACCCGATAGCGGCGTTCTTGGCAAAGAGAATCTCGCCGGCCGCGCCGGTGGGGACTGTCGCGATTTTTTGGCAGAAGGCCACGGAAATAAAACTGCCCCCTTCGCCCGGCGCGGCCGCAGAAAACAACCCCTTCATGCGAGAAATGCCACCCTCAGCGGGCCTGAAAATGGTAGCTGCCGGAGCCGATTTCCAGCACGGCGCAAGCCCCCTCCCTGCGTAAAAGCCGCACGCCCTCGGCGTCTTGGAGCGGCTTGCCGGATTCCCGCAGTGATCGCGGATCGCTGGCCGGCAGGTAAACCGTCGCCGTGGCGCCCACGGGAATGGTCACGCCCAGCGCGAGCGTGCCGTCGCTGCGGAAACTCCACTCGGTGGCGATCGGTCCGCGGATCGAGCGGTAAAAGGCCTTTGCCCAAGTCAGGCCACCGCCGGGCCGCGGATGGATGAGGATGTGCCGGTAGCCGGGCCGGGCGGGGTCCAGTCCGATGCCGGCCACCGTGTCGAAGAGCCATCGGCCGCACGAGCCCAGCGCGTAGTGATTGAAGGAGTTCATGTTCGGGTCCTGAAACCCCCGCTCGGGCGTCCAGCCGTCCCAGCGCTCCCAGACCGTGGTAGCGCCGTGCTTGACCGAGAAGAGCCAGGAGGGAAACGTGTCCTGCATGAGCAGCCGGTAGGCCGTGTCGAGCTTGCCCGCCTCGGTCAGCACGGGCAACAAGTAGCTGACGCCGACGAAGCCGGTGGAAAGGTGCCACCCCTTGGCCTTGATGTCGTCTTCGAGGTACTGGGCCGCCTTGGGCCGCAGCTCCGCGGGCAGAAGGTCGAACCGCAGGGCCATGGCGTAGCAGCATTGGGTATTGCCGTGGATGCGGCCGTCGGCGGCCACGTAACGCTTATTGAAGGCCGCCTTGATGTCCTGGAAGAGTCGTTCGTACTCGGCGGCCTCCGCGCTCTTGCCGAGGGCCTCGTAGGATTTCGCCACGAGTCTCGTGGAGTAGGCGAAGTAGGCGGTACCGATCACGTCGTTGGGCGTGTCGGCCTTGATCGAAAGCCAGTCGCCGAAGTCGCCGCCGCGGTCCTTGTCGCGAATCAACCCGGTGCTCTGCGTGCGGCACCATTGGATCCAGCGGGTCATCGCCGGCAGGTGCCGCTGGAGCACCCGCCGGTCGCCGTAGACTTGATAAATCGTCCAGGGACAGATCACGCCGGCGTCGCCCCAGGCGGGCGTGCCGTGGCCGTGCTCCGGACTCGGCGAGACGTTGGTAAAGGCGCCGTCGGGCATCTGGGCATCGTCGACGTCGAGGAGCCACTTGGTGAAGAAGGCCGCCACGTCCGCGTTGCAGGCGGCCGTGCCGATAAACACCTGGGCGTCGCCCATCCAACCCATCCGCTCATCGCGCTGCGGGCAGTCGGTGGGAACGCTAAGGTAATTCCCCCGCTGTCCCCACTCGATGTTCGCTTGCAACTGGTTGATCCGCGGATCGGAACACTCGAAGCGGCCCGCCCGCGGCGTGTCGCTGCCGATGACCACGCCGTTGACGGTCTCCCGGTCCGGCTTGCCGGGCAGGCCGGTCAATTCCACGTAGCGGAAACCGTGGAGGGTGAACCGCGGCTGCCACATTTCCGGCCCGCCGCCGCGGCACACGTAGGTGTCGGTCGCCGCCGCGCAGCGGAGATTCTCCGTATAGATCGTGCCGTCGGGATTGAGCATCTCGGCGTGCCGCAGCACCAGCCGGGTGCCGGCCGGGGCCGCGACCTGCAGGCACACCACTCCCACCATGTTCTGGCCCAGATCGAAAATCCAGCGCCCCGGCGCCGCCTCGCGGATCGTCTTGGGTTGGAGTCCGGCCAACTCGCGGACCGGCTCCATCACCTGGCCTTCCAGCGGGCCGTGCGATGGCTTGCGCAGCTTGGCCGCCGCCCACGCGGCGTCGTCCAATCCCGGCTCGTCCCAGCCGGGCAACTCCCGCCGCGCGTCGTACGATTCGCCCACCATGAGATCGGAGGCGAGGATCGGGCTGCCATGGACTCGCCAACTCGCGTCCGTCACGATCCGCTGCGTGCTGCCGTCGCGGTAGGTCACTTCGAGCTGGGCCAGCAGGGCCGGCTCTTTGCCCCACTGCTGGAGCCTGCCGAAGCCCATGTGGCCGCAATACCGGCCGTTGCCCAGCAGGGCGGCCAGGGCGTTCTGGCCGGGCTGCAGCAAGCCGCCAACGTCGTAGACCTGGTAGCGGACGCGCTTGTCATAATCGGTCCAGTCGGGGGCCATCGCGTGGTTGCCGACGCGGCGGCCGTTGATCCGCAGCTCGTAGAGGCCCAGCGCCGTGGCGTAGAGCCGCGCCGTGGCGATCGGCTTGTCGGCAAGCTTCATCGTCTTGTGGAGGATGGGCGACTGCGACGGCGTGCGGTTGGCGTCGCTTCCCCACGGCGATTGGCCCATCGGCACGATTTCGGCGGCCGCCTTCCAGCGGCTGGCGTCGAAGTCCACGGCGGTCCAACCCTCGGCCTTCCCGGCGGCGGTCTTCCATTGCCGGTCGCTGAAGAGGACCACCGGCTCCTTGCCGGGATAGCCGAGCGAGAGCTTGGCGCACAGCCCCGCCACCCCCCGCTTGCTGATGGCCTCGACCGCCAGCACGTTGTCGCCTGGCACGAGCAACGCCCTGAGGTCGTATCGCCGCGGCGCGCACCAACTGAACTCGCCGTCGACCTGGCCCACCTGCTTGCCGTTGACCACGAGGGTGTAGCAGCAATCGACCGTGAGCGTCAGCCAGGCATAGTCGAGTTTGGCCTCAGACGGAACGACGACGTGCCGGCGGAAGTAGCGCGTGCCGGCCGGCGTGTTCCGCTTCAAGTCGGCCCCCGGCTCGGGGAACCAGATCCACCGGGCGCCGGTGAGCGACTCGGCGGCCACGGCCGGATCGACCTCCAGGTCGGCGCCGATCCAGCGGGCCGACCAGTCGCCGGGCCGCAGCAGGCCCATTTCCCAACGGGCCGGCGGACTCCAAGCGCTCGGCGTGCCGTCGCGGTCCCAAGCGCGGACCTTCCAGAAGCACGCCTGCCGCGACGGCAAGGGCTTGCCGGCGTAGACCACCTGGGCCGTCTCGTCGGAGGAAACGCGGCCGCTGTCCCAGAGGTCGCCCTGCTGGCCTTGAAGCAACTCGGGCGACGAGGCCACCAGCACTTGGTAGGCGGTCTGCCGCTGGCCGCGGACGTCGGATCGCAGCGTCCAGCTTAGCCGCGGCTGCGCGGCGTCGATGCCCAAGGGGTCGTGGAGGTATTCGCATCGCAAGATGTCGACTTGCAGGGTCTGCGCGCCCAGGGCCGCTGCAGGGCCCAGGGCCGCCAGAAGCATCGCCAGCCAAGCGTGCCGCAACATGGTGTCTCCCCCTTCCTGCCGAAATGTCGGTTACAGTCCAACGATATTGTAACCGCAATCGACGTGGATTGTCTCGCCGGTCACGCCGCGGGAAAGATCGCCGAGCAGATAGAGGCCGGCGGCGCCCAATTCCTGCGGATCGACGTTGCGGCCCAAGGGGGCCTTCTTGGCGGCGTGCTCGCGGAGGGTGTCGAAATCGGCGATGCCCACCGCGCTGAGGGTCCGCATGGGGCCGGCGCTGATGGCGTTGACGCGGATGTTTTGCCGGCCCAGGTCCCAGGCCAGGTAGCGGACGCTGTGTTCCAAGGCCGCCTTGCAAACGCCCATCAGGTTGTAGCCGGGGATGACCTTTTCGCCGCCGAAGTAGCTGATCGTCACCACGGCGCCGCCGCCGGTCATCAGCGGCGCGGCCGCCCGGCAGGCGGCCACCAGGCTGTAGACGCTGATGTCCATGGCCAAGTGCCAGCCGGCGCGGCTCGTTTGCAAGTACGCCTGGCGGAGGTCCTGCGGCGGGGCGAAGGCGACGGCGTGAATAAGGAAGTCCAGCCGCCCGTAGGCGGCCCGGACCGCCTCGAACACCCCGGCGATGTCCTCGTCGCGCTGCACGTCGCAGGGCAAGACCACGCGGGGGGCGCGGGACTCGACCAAGCGCCGCACGCGACGCTCGCCCGACGGGCTGGGCAGGTGGGTGAAGGCCAGTTCCGCGCCTTCGGCGTACAGTGCCTCGCTCATCGCCCAGGCAATGCTGTGGTCGTTGGCCACGCCCATCACCAGGCCGATTTTTCCGCTGAACAGGCCCATGCGATTCTCCGTCCCCTCTCCCTCCGGGAGAGGGTTAGGGTGAGGGCGCCCTAACGAAGGCGTTTCTACTTGCCGAGTGGTTTATGTCGTCCCGCACGCGACGCCGGTCCGTGTATACACCAATCACCGCCCGGCATCAAGCCGCCTGGACATCCCCTCACCCTAACCCTCTCCCGGAGGGAGAGGGGACCGCGGCTTGCCTACGCCTAATCGTTTGCCGGCACGGGGCCGGCCAGCACCGCGTACTGCTCCAGCGGCGTGGTGTCGCCCGAGAGAATCTGCTCGCAATTGGTGCGCACCAGCGGCAGCTCGCGGGCCAGGAAGCGCCGGGCAACCTGCCGCTTGCGCTCGTTCACGGCGCCCTGGCCCAGCAGGAGGTGGCCGACGATCACGGCAATGGCCGAGTCGACCAGCCGCCGTCCGGAGTAATCGAGGTAGGACGCCCCCTGGCTCTTGATGAACTTGATCGCTTCGAGGATCCTCGCCTTGGCCTCCAGCAGCTTCTGCTTCAACTCGGCCAGCAGCGGATCGGCGTAGTCCTTCTTATCGTGCTCCTCGGTCCAGGTCTCGAAGGCGCCGGACGAGACGCCGCGGACCGCGGCCACGACCTGCAACTGGCTGGTGCCCTCGTAGATGGTGGTGATGCGGGCGTCGCGCGCATAGCGCTCGGCCGCGTAGTCCTTCATGTAGCCCGAGCCGCCCAGCACCTGGATGGCGTTGTACGCGGCGCGGTTGCACATCTCCGAGCAATAATACTTGCTCATGGGGGTGAGCATGCCGTTGAGCCGCTTCAGCCCGCGGGAGAGCTGCTTGCGCTCTTTCTGCTCCTCCTTGTCCAAGTCGGGCGTCCACTCCAGCACGCGGGTATTGTTGTTTTCGTGGTCGCAGACGCGGGCGGTCTCGTAGGCCAGCGCGCGGGCCGCCTCGATGTCGATCTTCATGTCGGTCACCAATTCGGCCACGGCCGGAAAGCGCTCGATCGGCCCGCCAAACTGCTGCCGGGTGTGGGCATAGGTGCGGGCCAGGCGATAGGCGGCCTCGGCCACCCCCAGCGACTGCGCCGCGATCCCCACCCGCGCCCCGTTCATCAACGCCATCACGTAGGTGATCAGTCCCCGCTGCCGCTCGCCGATGAGCCGCGCCGGGGTGTCGTTGAAGACCAGCTCGCAGGTGGGCGAGCCGTGAATGCCCAGCTTGTTCTCGAGGTGCCGCACGCGGACCCGCTCCGAGCGCTCGGTGACGAAGAGGCTCAAGCCCCGCCCGTCGGAGATCTCCGGCTCGCTGCGGGCCAGCACCAGCAGGATCTCGCCGCAGCCGTTGGTGATGAAGCGCTTCACGCCGTTGAGATACCACTGGCCTTTTTCATCCTGGTAGGCCCGCAGGCGGACCGCTTGCAGGTCGCTGCCGGCGTCGGGTTCGGTCAGCACCATGGCGCCGGTCACTTCGCCGCGGCAGAAGCGCGGCAGCAGTTCGTCCTTGATCGCGTCGCTGGCGAACGCATAGATCGTCTCGGCGATGCCTTGCAGGCCGAAGAGGTTCATCAGCGAGGTGTCCGCGCGGCTAACCATTTCGGTGGCCATGGTGTAGATGAGGGTGGGGCAATTCAGCCCGCCGTACTTCCGCGGCAGCGTGAAGCCCATCAGGTCGGCCTGGCTGAGGCGGCGGAGGTTTTCGGCCACCAGCGGATGGAGCGTCACCGTGCCGTCCTCGTTGAGCCGGTTGCCCTCGCGGTCGACCGTCTCGGCGTTGGGCGCCAGCATGTCACCGGCCACCTGGCCCACGATCTCCAGCACGCGGCGGTAATTGTCCACGGCGTCGGCGGCGTCCCGCGGCGCATAGTCGTCGCTGCCGTTGCGGCGGGCAAAGCCGTCCTCTTGCAGCGCCGCCAATTCCGCCAGCTTGATGTGCTGGAAGAGGAACTGGATGTCTTCGTTATCGAGAAAGAAGTTTGCCACGGGCAATCTCCGGGTGGTTAAAAGCTAGAAGCTAGGAGTCAGAAGTTAGGAGTTAGAAGCACTGAGCGCCCACCGCCCCGCGATTCTAACTTCTAACTCCTAACTCCTAACTTCTGCTTCATGCTCTTTCCTTCAATGCCTTGATCATCAGGGGGATCAGCTTGCGGTAATCGCCGACGATGCCGTAGTGGGCGACGGAGAAAATGGGGGCGTCCTTGTCGGTGTTGATGGCGACGATCTTGGCCGATTCTTCCATCCCGGCGCGGTGCTGCACGGCGCCGCTGATGCCCACGGCGATGTAGAGGGCCGGCCGCACCGTGGTGCCGGTCTGGCCGACCTGGTGCTCCTTGCCGATGTAGCCGCTATCGACCGCGGCGCGGCTGGCGCCGACGGCGCCGCCGATGGCGCCGGCCAGGTCGTAGATCAACTTGAAATTGTCCTTGCTGCCGATGCCGCCGCCGCCGGCGACGATCACGCGGGCCCCCTTGAGATTGATTTTTCGCGGCTCGATGTGGCGCTCGATCAGCCGCAGCGCCAAGAGGGCCGGATCGAGCTCGATCGCCTCGGCGACCACCTGCCCGCCGCGCGACCAGTCGGGCTCTTTCAGCGCCATGACGCCCTCGCGGACGGTGGCCATCTGCGGCCATTGATCGTAGTTGACGATGGTTGCGATGATGTTGCCGCCGAAGGCGGGGCGAATCTGCAACAGCAGGTTCTTGTGCAGCGTCTGGGTGCGGGCGTCTTCCACGTCGCTGATGTCCAGGTCCGTGCAGTCGGCGGTCATCCCGGCCCGCATCGCCGAGGCCACCCGCGGCGCCAGGTCGCGCCCCAGCGGCGTGGCGCCGTACAGCACGATCTGCGGCTGGTGCTTCTGGATCAGCGTGGTCAACACCTGGGCATAGGACCCCGTCTGGTAGTGGGCCAGCCGGGCGTCGTCGGTCACGTACACGGTGTCGATCCCTTGGGCGATGAGCCGCTTGGCCAGGCCGTTGACTCCCGAGCCCGGCAGCACGGCCCCGGTCTTCACGCCCAGGTGGTCGGCCAGGTCGCGGGCCTTGCCGCAAAGCTCCAAGGCCACGTCGTGCAGCGACTGATCTTCCTGCTCGGCGAAGACCCAGACTTCGCCCTGTCGATTCGGTCCCGTCATGTTCATCTCATCTCCGCATTAACCCAGCGTTCGGTCCACCACCAACTCGTGAATCAACTGTCGCGTGCCTTCCGGCGTGGGCGGGATCTCGGTGTAGCCTTCCTTGGTCAAGACGATCGCCTGGATGCGGAAGACCTTGGTGGGCGAGCCGGCCAGTCCGCAACGCTCCAGGTCGGCATGGATGTCGTCGAGGTTCCATTGTTCGATCAGAAGGCCCTGCTGTTTCAGCGCGGCCACGCGGCGCCCGGTTTCGGCAGCCGCTTCCGCCTCCGCGGCGGCGGGGAGTTCGTTTTTCACTTCCCCTGCCACCTCGGCGGCCACGCGGGCACGCTTCGCCCGCATCACCCGCCGGGCCGAAGGCGGCCGCGGCGTGTTGGCCGTCTGCACCACGGTGACCAGCACCGGCAGACTGGACTCCACGACTTCCCAGCCGTGGCCCATGTTGCGGCGGATGCGGACCGTGCGGCCGGAGACCTCCGGGGTCTGTTCCAGGTAGGTGATCTGGGGGATGCCCAGCTTCTCGGCGCACTGCGGACCGACCTGGGCCGTGTCGCCGTCGATGGCCTGCCGGCCGCAGAAGACGAAATCGTAGCGGCCGATGGTGCGGACGGCCTGGCTGAGGATGTAGCTGGTCGCCAGGGTATCGCTGGCGGCCGCCCGGCGATCGGTGAGGAGGATCACGCGGTCGGCCCCTCGGAAGAGGCAATCGCGGAGCACGTCGGCCGCCCGTGGCGGGCCCATGCTGACCACCGTGACCGTGCCGCCGTACTGGTCCCGCACCTCCAAGGCCGTCTCCAGGGCGTGGAGGTCCTCGGGGTTGAAGATTGTGGGCAGGGCGGCCCGGTTGACCGTGCCGTCCTCCTTCATCGCCTCGGCCGTGACGTTGGCCGTATCAGGCACCTGCTTGACGCACACAATACTGTCATACGGCACTGGTAAAAACTCCCGAAGCCGCAATCTGGTAAAGCCTTACAGGCTATCAGACCGGGTCCAAAGGGTCAAGGGATATTGCCGGACGGCGGAATGTTGTCAAATAGACATTGCTGTGCTATGGTGTTGTCATTCTGACTACATCAATCTGCTACGTTTGAGGGCATTCAGATGCCGTTTCCTGTTTCCACGGACAGTCCTTTATCCGCCGAGTTGCTCAGGCAGGCCCTTGGGGCACTGCGGACGGTGGTTCATCGTGCGGCCGAGACCGATCTGGCCATCTTGATCGCCGGCGGCACCGAGGTCCAGGCCGACGAAGCCGCCCCGCCTCCCCCCCAGGACGACCGCGACTCGCCGGGCCAGACGCTTGCCGAGGCGACCGCCCGTTTTCAGGCCGAATACATCGGCCGCACGATTGAGCAGTCCGCGGGCAACATAAGCCGTGCGGCCGGCCGGTTGGGGCTGAACCGCTCGAATCTCTACCGCAAGATGCGGCAACTGGGGATGGAGTCGCCGGAAGGGGGGAATTAGAGGAAAGGAGGAAGGATAAAGGATGAAGGATGAACCGGGCGACACTCCCCTCTCCCCCTGTGGGAGAGGGGTTGGGGGTGAGGGGGCCGAGGCTCTCAAAGATGGATCTCTTCTCCCTCGGCCTTGCAATGGTAGCCGATAGGCATAGAATTAGGAGTTTTGCCGGGCGGCGCGTCCGGGGCCCTCTTAGCTCAGTTGGTAGAGCGTCTGACTCTTAATCAGAAAGTCGAAGGTTCGAGTCCTTCAGAGGGCACTCAGTAAGCCCTTGGTTTCCAAGGGCTTACGTCGTTTCTTGGGCGGGCGATTCTGACAATTTCCGCCTGCTGTTACCCAAACTGTTATGAGCAAGGCACGTGCGGGAGGAATCGCTTGGCCCTATCGGACGCGGCCCCGCACCTTCCCGAATGTACGGCATGTCCCCATTTTCATTGCCCACAACATCTCTCTTTGTCTCTCGCGATCACCCGTTGAACCGCCAGATGGCGAAGTTCAGCACGGCGGCAAAACTGACCCAGGCCAAGTAGGGCACGAACAACAGGCACGCCACCAGGGACCGCCGCCAAAAGAAACTCGCCGTGGCGGCGATGGCGCCCCAAAGCAGCACGATGTCAACGAACGCCGCAACAGGACTGTGCAGGCCAAAGAAGATCCATGACCATGCCGCGTTGAAAGCCAACTGGACGGCGAAGAACGTCAGCGGAACGAGGGCATTGCCTTTTCGCCACACAAGCCAAGCAGCGACCGCCATGCCCAGATAGAGAACCGACCACACCGGGCCAAAGACCCAGTTCGGCGGTGTCCACGATGGCTTGACCAGTCCAGCGTACCAGACCGCGATGTTGGGCGTCGTCACCAAGCCGCCGATCCCCGCCACGGCGAAGCAGATGGCCATGAAAACAACCAGCCCGATGCCTTGAGGAAGGCGGGGCATCTCTGCGCCAGCCTGGGGGCGACGGAGTTCAAGCAGTTCAAGGAATTCGAGTAGTTCAAGCATCTCTGCCTTCCACCGGCGGCAACGGGACTCCGGCGTCACGCTTGGCCCAACGCCTTCCGCTTCTCGTCAATGAATCGGATGTGGTGCGGGATGTGGCCGGTGATCCGTTGCAGCAGCGTTTCCAGCGTCAGCGGCCCGGATTCCGAGTGGATACCCCGGCGCTGAAAATCCTCGGGCTTCAGGGTGCGAAGAATCCGAGCCACCTGCGTGCGGACCAGTTCAATGAGTTGGAGTTCCTCTTCCGCCTGCCGATCGTGATAGGCCAAACGTGCGGCGAAGGCGCCGGGGTCGCCGCCGAAGAGGGTCGGTTCGTTTTCGGCAATCACCCGTTTAATCCGGTCGGCAAAGACGATCTCGAAGTCGGCCAGGTGGCAGACGACCTCCAACGTGGACCATTTGCCAGGGATGGGGCGGGCGATGAGTTGCTCCGGCGTCATCCCAGCCACGGCCTTTCGCAGCACTTGGGGGCCGTCGAGGTAGTTGTCGATTGGTGAGTTCATGGGGATGTCCTCCGAGTTCATGTTGAACGGCGACCAACCGCAGTGTCGGCATGTGAGGGCTTGTTGGGAGATGCTCCGCCAACACTCAGGGCACCTGATTCGCCGTCGGCCCCGCCACTGCGCCCACTCGCCCACGGCAACAAACGCTTCGCAGACCAACTCAAGCAAAGAACCTAACGTAAATCGCTCCCATCTTCCAAGGCCCTGTCACCTGACGTAGTGCCCGCTCACCCTGTCCTGCTACAATGATTCTATCCTCCCAGCGATCCATGAGGAACACCGATGGCCCACGTCTGCCCCTGGTGGGGTGGCTACTTCATCGACAACCGCCTTCGTCGTCTGCTCCATAACCCGGAGAAGATCGTTGGCCCCTATGTCCAACCGGGGATGACCGTTATGGACGTGGGCTGCGGAATGGGCCTCTTCTCCATTGCGATGGCGAAGATGGTCGGGGACAGCGGCCTCGTCATCGCCGTCGATCTGCAGCCGAAAATGCTGGATGTGCTGTGGCGGCGGGCGCGGCGAGCGGGCGTGGCCGACCGCATTCAACTTCACAAATGCGAGCGGGATCGCCTGGGTGTTCAGAGGCCGGCCGACTTCGCCCTGGCTTTTATGATGGTCCATGAGGTGCCGGATCAGCACAGGCTGCTGGGTGAAATCCACGCCTGCCTCAAGCCGGGCGGGAGATTGTTGGTGGCCGAGCCGAGGCTCCACGTCCCCGGCAAGGCGTTTGCGCAGACCGTGGCGACCACCAAGGAATTGGGATTCAGACCGATTGGAGAGCCTCAGGTTCATGGGTGCAGGGCCTTAGTGGTTGAGAGGGCGTAGCTACCCAAAGTACGGTAAAGCGATTGCCATCTCCGCCTGGAAGCAGCTTCGAGCGATCCTCTTGCTCCCCGGCATGGTGATGGTCGTCATTCCGGCGACGATCCTCTGCTTCACCGCCGCTCTTGTGTTGGTTCGCCACGCGTGCTCTGGCAGGCTGAACGCCCGGGCAAGTTCCAACAGGCATCATCGCGTGCCGCGAGGTCTCCTCGGAAGAGGCGAAGACGTTGCGGCCGATCGTCGTTCGCGTCGACGAGAACGACCGGCGGGCCGAGAAGCCAGCGAGACGGCCGATTGCGGCGCCGGGGCATGGAGGAGTCTTTCCCGCCGCCGCCGCCGCCAAATCATGATGCCACCGGTCCCCGCAATCAGGCCGACCAGAATGGCGACCGCTACCCAGCGAGCCTGGGCCATCCAAGGCATCGGCAGGTGTCCCAGGGTGACGTGAAGGACGCGTCCGGCAGGCAAGTCTTGGGCGTTGGACCCGAAGACCAGTTCGCCGGGGTGGACGGCGGGCAGAGAGGGCAGATTGCAAGCCACCTCGTCGGGTTTCGCAGGGCACACGCGCAGTTGAACTTGGGAGCAGGGCAAGTCGAGGGGGCGCTCCCAACGCCGGTCAACCGCGGCGTTGCGGAGCACGTAGGTGTACTTCAGTTCCCGCCTGCCCGGCGGCCAGGGAATGCCGGTGACAAGCTTTCCCTCGACCAGGGAGAACCGCCGTCCGAAAAACTCCTCGTCGAACGTCGTGCGCTCGAAATCCGCAGGAATAGCCAGTTGCAACGTGACCGGATCGGCGCCGGCAGCGGGCGCTTGGCCCACGTAACAGGTGGAAGACGGGTTCTCCACCAGCATCGACTCGGTGACTTTCAGCGTGCCGGGTTGCGGACAAATCGTGATTTCGAGCTTGCGAATCACCAGCGGGTTGGGGTGCGTGACCGCGTCGCACACCGACAACCGAACCGTGGCGTTGGGCCGGTCTTCCGTCAACTGGACGCGCGGCCCGGGATAGTGGACGCCGTGACGATTGGCTCCGACCAGGTATCGATAGCGATTGCCGACCGGCAAGGAATCGAACTGAAACCGCCCTTCCGCGTCGCTGGCGGTCTCGCGGAAAGGAACAAACCGGCCTTCCAGCAGGACCCGCAGAAGGACCGTTGCCTGGCATGGGGAAGGCTGGGCTTGCGATGTGTTGACCACGTTTCCCCGGATGCGCCCGTTGGCCTGGGGCAGGAGTCCCGCAACGGCGAGGCTGACGAGGAGCAAAGCGTGGGGAATCATCGTGACGGGTCCCCGGTGGATTGCAGCGATTCCAGGGTTCGCAGCAGTCGGCGCTGTTTGGCCCCCAGCCGCAAGACATAGGCGAGCACGCCGAGCCAGACGGCCAGGTAGGCAATGGCAAAGGTCAGCATGACAAATCCTTCGAGTCCAAGTGACTGAGCAGGTTCTCGGCGCGGAGTTGCGTCTGCCGCAGGACCAGCAGCAGGGCGAAGAACGCCGTGAAGCTTACGATGCTGATCAGCAGCGCCAGGCGCATCCGCGGTTCCATTTGCGGCGACGTGGGATGGATGCCGCGAAACCAACGCGTGGCGATGACGACCAGCGGAACATCGAGCAGACCGACGATGGCCAGGACGGCTCCGAATCGAGCGCTGCGATGCGGATCCTCCGCGCTGCCCCGGACGAGGAGATATCCGCAGTACATCGTCCAGAGAACGAAAGAAGTCGTCAGCCGCGGATCCCACGTCCACCAGGTATTCCAGGCGGCGTGGGCCCAGAGCGAGCCGGTCACCAAGGTCAGCGTACAGCAGAGCCAGCCCAGCTCGGCCGCGGCGCGCGCCCAATGGTCCCAGGCCAGGTCGCGGCGGAGCAGGTACATTCCGCCGCCTGCCGCCATGACGATGAAGCCGGCCAGGGCGAGCCACGCCACGGCGACGTGGACGTACACGATCCGCTGCGCCTGTCCCATGGTCGGTTCCGTCGGCGCCACGAAGAAAACGACGGCCAGCGCGATCGGCACCAGGCCGGCTGCCAGCGCGGAGAGCAGGTTTCCGCAGGCGGCGCACTGTTTCGTGGAACTGTTCATACTTAATCCTCGACGACATAATCGAAAAGGGCGATTCCCCCCGTCACGGCGATGACGGCGAAGGCGCCGAGCAAGGCGACCCAGTGCCACCATGCGGCCCCAAGATCGTTTTCCACGGCCAGCCGGGTCGCCTCGGCCGCGGCCAGCACGACGGGAATCGCCAGCGGCAGCACCAGCAGCGGCACCAGGTAGGCGCCGTGGCGAATTCCGCTTGCCAGGGCGCTGAGCAGCGTGCCCACCGCGGAGATGCCCAGGGTGGCCAGCAAGGCCACCAGCACGATCGGGCCCGGCCGGGCCAGCAAGGGCACGTCGGAAAGCACGGCGAACAGCGGGATGAGCACGCACTGCAACGCGGCCAGTGCGACGACGTTCACCGCCAGTTTGGCCAGGTAGATCGTCGTCGGCGAGAGCGGATAGAGCAAGAGCGCTTCCCAGCAGCCGTCCTCGCGTTCGGCGGCCAGCGACCGATCCAAGGCCAGCGTGCCGGCGATGAAGATTGCCAGCCAGAGCAAGCCGCCGACGATCCGTCGCTGCTGGCCGGGGGGCAAATCCATCTGGACCGAGAACATCAAGGCCACGACGAGGCCCAACAGGAGCATGGCCGGCCAAACGCGGCGTGCGCGGCATTCCGAGACCAGGTCCTTGGAAATCAGCCACCAGAGTTTTGTTGCCACCAGGATGCCCCTTGTCATGCCGCCCGTGGAAAGGCCGCCGCGGCGGCGCGAGGGTGCAGTCGGCCTTGTCGCAGTTCCAACACGCGATCGGCCAGCCGGAAGGCTTTTTCTTCGTCGTGGAGGACGAAAGCGAGCGTTCGCCCGCGCGCCCGCAAATCGAGGAACAGCCGGAACAGCCAGGCGGTCCCCTCCGCGTCCAGGCCGGCGAACGGTTCATCCAGGAGCAGAAGGGGCGGATCGTGAACCAAGGCCCGCGCCACCGCCAGCCGCTGCCGCATCCCCTGCGAGACCAACGGCGGCGTGTGCTCGGCGTAGCGCCGCATGCCGGCCTCTTCCAGCAACTGATCGGCACGCTGCCCGGGCCGGGACACATCGCACATGCGGGCGGCAAAGAGGAGGTTTTCCCGCAAGGTCAAATGGGGATAGAGGCGGCTCTCGTGCGCCACCATGCCGAGGAGCCGGCGCGCCTCGGGATTGCCCAGCGCGGCGTGTCCGAACCAGCGAACTTCTCCGCCCGTGGGGCGAATGACCGTGGCCAAACAACGCAACAGCGTCGTCTTGCCGGCGCCGTTGGCGCCCCTGAGAACGACCGTTTCGCCGGCGGCCACCTCGAGATCGACCCTGTCCAGCACGATCCGCCGGCCAAAAGCGTGCGACAACTGGCGAGCCTGGATGGCACTGGTGTGATCAGCCATGGGACACATCCAAGAGCAAAGGACTTGGCAAGGAATAACCTGGGGACTGTCCCCTTCTGAACCAGCTAACCGGTCTCCGCGAGTCGGCGCGCGCCGCGAATCGTATGCATCGTGCGTATTTCCGGCTTGGCCGGCCGGCCCGGCCGTCGCTTCAGCGGCCAGAGCGCGGCCAATGCGCCGGCAACGCTGATCCAGCCGGCGGACCACAGCCAGCGCATGAGCGGATTGTCGATCAAGGTCAGATTGACCTTGCCGCCGTCGTTGCCGCCATGGAGGATCGTGTAAAAGTCTCCGCTCCACGCGGAGTGAACGGCCACCTGCGAACTCCATTGGTTTTGCAGCCGATAGAGACTGTCCGCGGGCAGCAACAGATAGGGCGGGACGCCGCCGTCAGAGACCTCCAGCCGGGCTTCGACGACGACCTTGTCAGGCAGCCGGCGTTGGTTGAGGCCGAGATACCGCACGGACCGCCCCGCCCATCGGATCGTCTCGCCCGGCGCCATGGCGACGTCGCGCCGGCGACTTCCCAGGGAGGACCCCGTGACGCCGATCGCCAGACAGACGACGCTGAAATGCATGAGATAGGCGGCATATCGCCGGCGGTTGGCGGCCAGCGCCGCGGGCAAACCGATCCAGGACCTTTGGGAGCGCCGTGCCCGGGCGTCGAGGAGCAAGGCCGCGGCGGTGGAGACGACGGTCGAGCCGGCCAGGGCCGCCACGGCCAGGGCGAGGGGATGCCGCAGGCCGGCCGCGAAGGCCACGGCGGCGGCGGCCGCCCCGGCAACGGCGGCCAGCGCGAGCATTTTCCTTTGCGCCACGGCCGGCCGGCTACCCCAGCGCAGCAGCGGGGTGGCGGCCATGGCTGTCAGCAGAATCAATCCGACGGGGATCAAGACATGATTGTAGAAGGCGATGCCCACGACGATTCTTGCCGTGCAGAAAACGCCCGAAAGCGGCGCGGCCAGGGTGCCGAGGATGGCCATGCTCGCCAAGAGGACCAGCGCCACGATGCCGATGAGCACGAAGGCTTCCCGGCTCCAGACGCTCGTCAGCGGTCTTTCCGCACCCAGGGCAGCCCGGCGCAGGATCATCAGCACGGCGTGGCCCGCCGTCACAACCACGATCCAGGCGAGGAACATCCAACCGATCGGTGATTGACTGAAGGCATGGAGGCTGCTGAAGACGCCGCTGCGGGTGAGGAAGGTGGCGAAGTTGCACAGCGCGAAGGTCGCGATCGCCAGGGAAAGGGTGGTTTTTTTCAGGGCGCCGCGGCATCGCCAGGTCATCAGTCCATGGACCAGGGCGGTGCCGGTCAGCCAGGGGATCAGCGATCCGTTTTCGACGGGGTCCCAACTCCAGTAGCCGCCCCAGCCCAGTTCTTCATAGGCCCACGCGGCGCCCCAGAGGATGCCGCCGCCGAGGGTGACCCAGGCGAAAATGGCCCAAGGCCGCGCTTGTTCCGTCCAGGTGTTGTCGAGCCGTCCGCTCAACAGGGCGGCGACGGCCAAGGCAAAGGGCACACCCCAGGCAGCGTAGCCGAGGAAGATGATCGGCGGATGAAACAGCATGGCGGGGTGCTGCAAGAGCGGCGAGAGACCGTCGCCCGTATGGCGAGCCACCAGGGACGGCTGCATGGGATCGGCGGCGAAGACCATGATGGTCACGAGGAAACAGAGATAGGCCATGAGCGTGCCGAAGGCCAGGTCGCGGAACTCCTGCCCTCTCCGGCCGGCGGCAAAACGGTAGACGATCGCCAGCGCCGCCACGAACCACGCCCACAGCAGCAGCGAGCCCCCCTGGCCGACCCAAAACGCGGACAGCGAATAGTGCCAGGGCAGGAGGGCGTCGGAATACTCCGTGACATATTGGAAACGGAAGTCCTTGACGATCAACGCTTGGGCCAACAGCACGACGGCCGTCGTCAGGGCCAGGATGCTGGCCGCCGCGGCCCAGACGCCGCTGCGCACCACCAGCCGCGGGCCACCGCGGCCGCCGATCATGCAGGCAAAGGCCGCGTAGCCCGAGCCCACCAGGGCAACCAGGAGACAGAACTGTCCCAGGCTCGTCATGGGGTCTTCTCCGCTCGGGCCGAGGAAACGGCCGGCGCCGCCGCGGCAACCGCTTGGGCCTTGTACTTGCTTGCACAGCGGGTGATGATCTTGTCGCCGCGCAACAGCGTAGCGCCCTCGAGCCGGCCTTCCACCACCACGTCCATGGACTCGGCAAGATTGTCGGGCACCGCGACCGAACACGCCACCGGCAAATTGCCGCCGCTGCCGGCCAGTAGGAAACCGGCCTCACGCCGGTCTGCCGCAATGTGAAGCGATCCGGGAACAATCCTGCCGCTGACGCGGATGCGATGACCGGCAAACCGGGCCCCGCCCGTGAGGCACTCTTGCGGCGTGAGGTAGTATTGCCAACTGGCAGTCGCGCCGACGAAGGCCATGGCGCCGGTCACGCCCGCCACGACCAACGCGGCAACCGCCAACTTCCTTCCCGGGGTCATCACGGACATAGTTTCTCCGCAGGTCCCGGCTGGCCGTAGGGCGCCGTGGAGCTAATGGGGGGGTATCTATCTGGCCGCCAGCGCTATCTGAGCGGACGCCCGGGGGCGCGACGATAATGGTTTACCGCCGGCGTGTCAATGCGACTCCGGCTGCGGCTGCGGCACCGGCAGGGTGCGAATGTAGCCCAGCAGCAGGACGATCACCAGGACGATGGGCACCAAAGAGACCGCCAGCCAGACCCTTCGCGTGGTATGTTCCTCCAGGGCATGGTCGGCCTGCGCCTGGACGTTGGCGACCACCGCCTCGCCGTCGGCCACGGCTTTGGCCACCGGCTGGACGCGGAAGGTATGAATCAAGGAGCGTGCGTTGACCAAGGAGTCGACGGCCTTGTGCAGTTCGAAACGCGGTTGGCTGACCTCCATTCCCAAGCGATCCGCATGGTTGAGTGTCTCCTCGGCGGCGGCGATGCCGCTGCGGAGTTTTTGCAAGTCGTCGCGGAGGGTTTTGGCGGCCTGGGCCCCGGCCAGGGTGGCCCCGAATTTGCCCTTGCCGTGGCATCGGCTACAAACGCTGCCGCTCTCCATTCCCACCATGGCGTCGGTGGGTTTTTTGATTTCATGGTTGTCATGACAGGTGGCGCAACCGGGAAGCCCCACCTCGACGAACTTGTGCTTCATGCGGGTGTCGGCGAAGAGCTTGCCGATCTTGCCGTGGCAGACGCCGCAGGCATTGGCCACGCTGCCCACCTGGGGTGGCACGGCGCCGTGGTTGCCGTGGCAATTGTTGCAGGTGGCGGCGCTCAGGTCGCCTTTTTCCAGCAGCGCCTGGGCGTGAACGCTCCGTCGCCACTTGGCATACTCATCGCAGGGCAGGGGCTTGCCGTGGTATTGCCGGCCGGCCATATACTCCTTGTCGGAATGGCATCGGGAACACGTCTTGGCCACGCGGGTGGGATACACCGGCGCGGCAGGATCCGCGACGGGAAGAATCCCGTGCTTGCCCTGGTCGGCGGCCGTGCCATGCGGCTTGTTGTGACAGGAGATGCAGGTGGCCACCTTGGGATCCCCGCTGGCTTTGAGCCGCTGGCCGTGACCGCTGGTCCAGTATTCGGAGAGTTGATCGGTGCGGGGCGAGGGCTGGTAGTGGCGCATGTACTCGATGCTGGCGTGGCAGGTTCCGCAGAATTCCGGCACGTCGGCCGGCGACTTCACGACGTGGAAGTCCTCCTTGGCCTGATGGGACTTGATCTCGAAGACCGTGGGATCGCCGCCGTGGCAATCCTGGCAGCGCATCCCTTTCTGCCAATGAATATCCGCGGCAAAATCCTTGGCCGTGACCAGGAACCGCTGCTGGTCCTTCTCGGTGAGCGTGGCGTGGCACTGGATGCAGGAGTTCTCTTCGTCGGCGACGGCCTTGGTCTCCACCGGTTTCTTTTCCGTCGGCGGGGCGGGCGACTTCTTTTCCGCCACTATTTGCTGATCCGCCAGGGCATGGCCCAGCAGCCCATGGTCCCGCAGCGCGGGGACCATGCCGGCGACGAGCACGACGGGCAGCACAATGCGGAGCACGACTCTCATTCGCACAACCCCCAGGCGGTCATGCCGATAAAGAAGACCACGGCCAGCAGGGCCAACAAGTTCAGCAGCCGCCGCGGACGCCCGCGGGAGGCCCCCCAGTCCAGGAAAGGAACCAGCAGCACTACCAGGCCGCAGAAGGCGAAGAACAGCACTCCCACCACCTCGCCTTCCAACCAGTCGATGTGGAACAGATGCGGGGGCAGTTTTTTCAGGGCCTGGAACATGAAGAGGAAGTACCATTCCGGCTTGATCCCCGCCGGGGCCGATCCGAAGGCGTCCGCCTTCTGCCCCAGTTCCCAGGGGAACAAGGCGGCCAAGGCCGCCAGGATGGCCAGGGCCAAGTACCAGCCGACCATGTCGCGGAGCAGAAAATGGGGGACGAAGGGCATGCGGGGGACCTTCTGGGGGTCGCCATGCCGCTTGGCCGCCGCGGGCGGCACGCTGATCTCGTGCTTTTGCACCAGGAACAGGTGCAGTCCGAGCAATCCCAGGGCGGTCAGGGGGAGAATGACCACGTGCAGGGCGTAGAAGCGCGCCAAGGTGTCGCCGGTGATGTCCTCGCCGCCCCGCGCCATGAGGAGGAGGTATTTGCCCAGGAGGGGGACACTTCCCACGATGGCGGTCCCCACGCGGGTGGCGAAGAAGGCCAGTTGGTTCCAGGGCAGCAAGTAGCCGCTGAAGCCGAAGGCGAGGAAGACCAGCAGCAGGGCGACGCCGGTCAGCCAGGTGAACTCGCGGGGCCGCCGGTAGGCCCGCATCATGTAGGTCGTGAGGACGTGCAGGAACAGGACCCCGATCAGGAGGTTGGCGGACCAGGAGTGGATGGAGCGGAAGAGCCAGCCGAAATCGACTTCGGTCATGATGGCGCGGACGCTTTCGAAGGCCTGGTCCGGCGAGGGCTTGTAATACAGGGAGAGGAGGATTCCCGTCACCACCTGGATGACAAACAAGAACAGCGCCATTCCGCCCAGGAAGTAGAAGAAGCTGCTGCGGTGCATGGGGACGCGCTTCTTGGCCGCCAGCGCGACCGCGGCGTCGAGCCCCAATCGTTCAAAGAAGAAGGAGCGGAGGCGCTGTTTCCAGCCTTGCTTCTTCGCGGGATGGTCAAACGTTTCGGGAGACAATGATCTCCTCCTTGCCGGGGCTGCCACTGCCCTTGACGGCTTTGTAGACCTGCAGCGGGCGGGGCGGCGGGCCGGCAATGTTGCGGCCGTTGAGGTTGTAGACGCCGTTATGGCAATTGCAGAAAATGTCCTGCTCGGCAGGGCGGTACTCGACGGTACACTGCACGTGCGTACAGACGGCGTTAAAGGCCCTCGGCTCGCCGTCCACGAGAATCAGCAAACACGGCTTGCCGCCGAAGTTGAAGGGCGGCGGCCAATGGCCTTCCCCATCCGCTTTGAGGTCATTCATGCGGTAGGGGGCAACCATCTCCAAGGCCCCGGAATTGGTCGAGCCGCGCGGCCGCAGAAACCGCGCCACCGGGTAAAAGACCACGGCCACGGTCGCCGCGATGCTCCCCTCCAAGCATCGCAAAAGCCATTGGCGGCGGGGCAGAGATTCGGACATGAGCAGCCTCCCGCGATCAGCACGGACGCCGAACGTCGGCCCAAACATTAACATCTTTCCGCAACGCTGTCAAACACGTCCTCCTCCGCTGCCAGCGGACGGGACGGACGCCGCCAAGTCCAGGCGGTGTTGCGGGACCGCCTCGGTTTACACGGTGACGCAAAGATCATTGCCAAAGTAATGTATAAATCGGGGAATACACATGCAATCATGTTAAAATGGTGGATCCTGTCACCCTATAAGGAGATGCGAGTTTTTGCAAAAATTGACGTATTCTTCACTATTCTTGACTATTTTCCGGCTTGGCTTGATTACCGGCGTGCGCGGCACTAAATTAGTGGGGTACGCGAAGTTGTCGCTGTACGTTTGCGGGGCGCCGTCTTCACTCACACATGCTGGTCGCGGCCGCGGGCCTTGCTGCCAGATGTAGTGGCAGAAAAAGGAGAAAGAACATGTTGACGACGAGGCGAGTGGCCGTGCTGGCATTGATGACAACGATGGCCTTGGTGTTCTCGGTGCTGGCGGTGCGCGGCCTGCAATCGCAGCCGCCGCCGGAGCCGGTCACGGCGGTGAGTCCGCCTGCCGACCAGACGTACACGGGAGCGAAGCAGTGTGCTTCCTGCCATTTCAAGCAGTTCATGAGTTGGAAGAAGACCAAGCACGCCAAGGAGGCGTTCCAGAGCCTGCCGGCCAAGTACCAGGCGGATCCCGAGTGCGTCAAGTGCCACGCGACCGGCTCCGGGGCAGCGAGCGGTTTCAAGGATGCGGCCACGACTCCGAACCTGGCGGGGACGACGTGCGAGGCGTGTCACGGTCCGGGAAGCAAGCACGAAGCCATCGCCAAGCAGTTTGCCAACAAGAAGAAGCTGGACCCGGAGGAGGAGAAATCCGTCCGGGGTTCGATCTACAAAGTCTTGCCTCAGAACGTGTGCATGCGTTGCCACGTGTCTCAGACTCACGGGGAGCATCCGAAGTACGACAAGCAGTAGGCGTGCGTCGCGACGTTTCATCGAGGCGTGAGGCAGATTGACGGCCCGCTTTTCGGCAGCGCGCGGCAGGGGGAGCAGTCCTCGGGCCGCGGGCAGGACCAGTCCCCGCGGCACCTTCAGGGAACGATGAGGATGAAACGGTTTTTAGCGACATCGCTGTTGGCGGCCGCGGCCTTGGGGGCGTTGCTGGCGGCGGGCAGGACCGACCGCGCGGCCGAGGTGAAAAACGTGCCGCCGGCCCCGCGGCGGCCGCTGCCGGCCGCAGCCGACCCGGCCGCAGGCAAGGCCGCCGAAGTCAAGCACGTCCCCGACGACGACAACTACTGCATTCAGTGCCACGCCACGCTCACGGAGAAGGACCAGAAGCGGTTTTTCGTCACGGCCCAGGATTTCGCCGGGGACGCCCATTGGCAGAAAGGGCTTCGCTGCCAGGATTGTCACGGCGGCGATCCCACGGTGGGCGAGGTCAAAGCGCATCAGGCCAACGGCGATTTTCGCGTGCTGAAGTCGCCAGCCGGCCTGCTGGAGTTCTGCGGCCGCTGCCACGAGGCGGAAAAGAAGGAACTGCTCCGCGGAGGGGTTCACGCCAAGGCGGGTCAGAAGGATGACCGCGGCCTGGGAACGCCACTGTCGTGCGACAAGTGTCACGGTTCCCCCGCGCATCACATCTTGCCGGTCCGAGACAGCAAGTCGCCGGTCTTTCTTGACAACCAGGTGAAGACGTGCGGCGCTTCCCGGTGTCATCCCGAGCACCGGGAGACGTATGAACAGAGTGTGCATGGCCAGGGCATCAGCAAGCTGGGGTTGCTGGTCACGGCGGTTTGCGCGGATTGCCACGGCGCGCACGGCATCTACCGCGCCGTGGACAAACGGTCCACCCTTCACCCCACCCACGTTGCCGCCACCTGCGGCAAGTGCCATCGCTTCATTGAAGAGCGGCTGCAAGCCAGCGTCCACGGGAGCGGCGGCGGTCCCGGCAGCGAGGCGAAGCGGAGCGCGCCGGGCGGCAAGTCCAAGCGAAAGCCCAGTTGCACGGATTGCCACCAGGGCCACGACTTGCCCGACCCCACCTCCCTGGCTTCGCGCCGGCAGTTGTCCAACCGTTGCGGCAATTGTCACGCCGCCATGTCCAGCCGTTATGCCCTGAGCCTTCACGGGGCCTTGACCGAGTTGGGCTACGATCCGGCCGCCAAGTGTTCGGATTGCCATGGCGCCCACAGCATCCTGGCCGTTTCCAACCCGAATTCCCTGCTTTCGCCGCCGAACCGCGCCGCGACGTGCGGCAGGCCCGAGTGCCATCCGCACGCGGCGGGGAGTTTCGTGAACTTCGATCCGCACGTCGATTACACCGATGGCCGACGGAATCCGCTGGTGCATACGGTGTACGAGGTGTTCTTGACGTTCCTCGTGCTGACGATCGTTTTCTTCGGGCTGCATTCGCTGTTGTGGTTCGCGCGGGGGATCGTCGACGTCTTGAATCACGGCCGCGTGCCGGGGCTCAGGCCGGGGGGCCTTGCCTACGTGCGCTTCCCGTCGATCCATCGCATCGGCCATACCGTCTTGCTGGTGGCCTTCCTGGGGCTGGCACTGACGGGGATGCCCTTGAAATATAGCCACACGGAATGGGCCAAGGCCATGGCCCAGGGAATGGGCGGATTCGCCGCGACCAGCTTCTGGCACCGCTTCTTCGCGGTGATCACCTTCGGCTGCATGGCGGCCTACCTGGTGCGGCTGGCCTGCCAGTTCGTGGCCGGCCGCCGCCGCGGCCAGTCGGTGCTGGGCCTGGTCTTCGGGCCGGATTCCCCGGTGCCGACCTGGCGGGACGTCAAGGATTTCTTCGCCATGCTGCGGTGGTTTGCCGGCCTGGGCCCCAAGCCGGGCTTCGAACATTGGGCCTATTGGGAGAAGTTCGACTTCTGGGGCGCCGCGGCCGACATCCTCATCATCGGTTCCACCGGATTCGTCTTGTGGTTCCCCAACTTCTTCTGCCGCTGGCTGCCCTCCAAGACGTTGAACATCGCGCAGGTGATCCATTCCACCCAGGCCCTGCTGGCGACGGCCTTCGTCTTCAGCATTCACTTCTTCAACACGCATTTGCGGCCGGACAAGTTTCCCGCCGACATGTCGGTGATGACCGGCCTGGTAAGCGAGGAGGAATTCCGCGAGGAGCGTCCCGAGTTCTACGCCCGCCTCCAGCGCGAGGGCGATCTGGAGCAGATCCGCGCCGCCGCTCCCCGCCGGCACGTTCTCTGGCTGATCAAGGCGGGCGGGCTTTTGGCCCTGCTGACGGGGTTGGCGCTCTTCGCCGCCATGATCGTGGCGATGCTGGGGGATTGACGACCGTGCGGGAGAAACTCCGGCAGATGTTCCCGTTGCTTCCTGCCCGCTGGCGCTGGCTCTGGAAGAAGCTGCGCTGGCTGGCCGTGCACGGCGCGATGTTGGCGGGGGCGTTCCTCCTGCTCCTGCTCGTGCTGGTCGGCGGCACCGCCTGGTACACGTCACGCCCGGTATTCTGCAACAGTTGCCATATCATGGAGCCCTATTACACTTCCTGGCGGGAATCGAGCCACAAGAATGTCTCCTGCATCGAGTGCCACTTCCCGCCGGGGATCGGCGGCGAAGTGCGCGGCAAGATGCTGGGGCTGGTGCAATTGGCCAAGTACGTCACCAAGAGCGCGGGGACGCGTCCCTCCGCGGAGATTCCCGATGCCAGTTGCCTGCGGTCGGGGTGCCATGAGACCCGGCTGCTGGCCGGCCGGGTGGACTTTCACGGCGTCCCCTTCGACCACACGCCCCATCTGAAGGAGACGCGTCGCGGCAAGCAATTGCGTTGCACCAGTTGCCACAGTCAGATCGTCCAGGGGGAGCACATGACGGTGACGACTTCCACCTGTTTCCTCTGCCATTTCAAAGGCCAGTCCTTCAACGAGGGCCTGGGCTCCTGCACCCACTGCCACCAGATCCCCGACGAGAAATTCGACCTCGGCGGCGGCGTGACCTTCACCCACGACCTGGCCTACGACAAGGGCGTCGACTGCATCAACTGCCACGGCGACGTGATCCGCGGCCAGGGCGAGGTGCCGCCGGAGCGCTGCCTCAACTGCCACAATCGCAAGGGCGACCTCGGCCGCATCAGCGACAGCGTCTTCATGCACGCCAAGCACGTCACGGAACACAAGATCGACTGCCTGCAATGCCACCTCCGCATCGAGCACTCCCTGGATCGCCACAAGCTTGCCCACGCCGCCGCCGATTGCCAGTCCTGTCACCCCAACCATCACGGCGAGCAGCTCAACATGCTCGAGGGCAAGGGCGGGAAGACGGTTTCCGCGCAACTCAACGGCATGATGGCGGTCCGCGCCGAGTGCCGGACCTGCCATCGCGTCAAAGAGGTGTCGTCCACGGGAACGGTGCTGTGGAGAGGTTCGACCGCGATGTGCTCCCTGTGCCACGACGCCGCCACGGTGAAGCAGTTCGAGGCCTATCACGTCCGACTGCGGGCGTCGTTGCCGGAGTTTGAGTCCGCGGTGCTGCGAATTCGCGCGGCGCTAAAGTCGGCCCATCTCTCCGAGGAGCGGTCCGCGGCCATTGCCGTGGAGTTGGGCAACCTCCAGCACGATCTGGACTTCTTGCGGACCGCCAATGACGTCCACAACATGCACTATGCGACAAAACTTGCGCAGGCGTTGATCGATCGTCTCTCGGCCCTCTGCCGCGAGTTGAAGGTTGCCGAGCCGCAGGTGACGCTGCCGCCGCCGATGCAGCCAGCGCGCTAAAAGCGTCTAAAAATAGGCCGACATGCCGCCCAGGAACATGTTGACCTTGCCGCTGGTCAACCCCGTGGCCAGGTCACCGAAGTCATAGTAGTTGTAGCGGAAATAGTACATGATGCGGGGCCGCCACAGATAGTCCACTCCGGCCGAGACCTGGCAGGTGGTGTTCGAGACCGTGGAGAAGCCTCCCAGGTCGGCGTAGGATGTTGCCGTCGGTATCGCCGTCGGCGTCGGCGTGCTGGTGATGGCGTCCAGGCCGCGGACATACTCGAAGTTGGCGACGAACTTCAATTGCTTGCTCCACGCATAGGACGTGCCGACGTTGAACACGTTGGCGCTGCCCAGATAGCGCCAGGGGGCGGTGTAGGCGGAATTCGGGGCAGGAGGGGTCGTCAGCCCCAGGCTCACCTGCTGGTTGATCGCATTGACGAAATTGGCGTAGCCGGCGTTGATGGTCCAGGCCGGCGTGACGGCATACCAACTGCTGATAATGAAGGGATAGCTGGTGGAATCGAAATAAGCGTACGGTCCGTGGTTCGAGGCGTCCTCGACATAGAAGGTGCCGTTGAGCATGAAGCCGTAGCCCGGGCTCCAAGTGCTGCCGACCTCGATGCGGGTCTCGCGCGTCGGCAGCGTGCTGTCCAGGGCGGCGGCCAGCGACTCCTGCTCCGTGGGTGTGGTGAGTGATCGACCAGGCGAGATGCCGTAGAGGGGGTAGGCCGTGTCGATGAACTTGCAGCGGACGTACGAGTTGAAACAGGGGGACCACTTCTCTTCGACCCCCGCCGTGAAGGTGTTGACGTCCGTGTCCGGCTGCTGGAAGATCTCGCCGCCGCTGGCGGTGGACGAGATAAAGATGGTGTCGTAGTCATAGGTCCTGCGGGTCTGGGCGTACTCATAGCCGCCGATGAAGGCCAGTCCGCTCCGCACCGTGCCGTGCTCGTCGGGGAACGGGGTCCAACGCACATCCACGCCCGTGGCCGTCTCGTCACGGTCGATGGGCATGGCCAGGCCGGCCAGGGCGGAATTGGGGTCCTGGTAGAAGTTGGCCAGCGTAGTTCCATAGAGCGCGTTGAGCGATTGCGTCTGAATCTGCGTGTTCTCGCTGTACACCTTGCCGTAGCCGGTCACCTTCCAGCCGTCGATGGCATGATTGGTGATGCGGGCGTCGACGCCGCCGAGATGGCGATTGGTCAGATTCAGCTCATCGTCGTCATCGCCGACGTAACTGAGGACGTAGGCGTCCGTGGCGTCGCCGAGTTGCGCATGGACCTTGAGCCGGTCGATCTGTTCGGTGCTGTCGGGTACGACGGCGTAGCCCGCGACCCCGCCGTTGAGGGGAAAGCCCAAGCTCGAGGAGTTGGCGTACTGGTTCGTGATCATTTGGTCGTCTTGCGTGAAGGTGCGCATGGTGCGGGAGTATTCCACCGTGAGCCCCGGGGCGAGGCGGGCCTCGATGGCCGGCTCGAGCTGCGTGGTGTTCCAATCGATGTGCTGCGACTGGCTGGTCACGTGGCACTGGGCAGTGGGGGCGCCGCAGTTTATACCGTGCGCCAGGGCGTTGGCCTGGCGATCCCCTTCTTTGTCGATGCCGAAGACCTCCAGCCGCCACTTGAACATGCCGTCGTCGGTGAGATTGCCTTTGAAGTTCGCCTTGAGCTCCTCGACGTTGATGGCATAGTCCTGGCCGGGGTTCATGTTGGTGTAGGCGTAGTAATTCGCGCTGGAGGCCTCGGCGGGGGTCACAAAGCCCGGATAGGTCTTCGTGGTCTCCAACTGGTGCGGAAAACGCTGGTAGTCGACGTTGGCGGTGAGGCCGGGACCGGCGTAGAAATGCGCGTGGACCTGCGTGTCCTCATCATCGGTGCCGGTGGCGGTGATATCCAGGGTCCTGCTCCCGTCGCTGAAGAGGCCGTCGGCGTCCCAGAAAGGCGAGGAATTCAGACTCTGGTACTCGCCCACCTTCTGCGGCGATCCGCTGGCGTTGACTCCCCAGGCCCCGGCGCGGAGGATGAGTTCGTGGATCGGATCGCAGCCGACAAAGTTGCACTGTGCCGGGGCCGTGGCTGGTGTGGCTGTGGCCGTGGACGCGGTCGCCGGCGTGGCCGCGGCCTCCGGTGTTACGTCGATCGCCGGTGTGGCCGCGGTCTCCGGTGCTGGCGCCGGCGTGGTCGCGGTCTCCGCTGTCGCCCCGATCGCTGGTGTTGTCGCGGTCGCCGCTGCGGCTGCCGGCGTTGCATCTGCGGCCAGCGCCGCTCCGGCGGGCAGCAGCGCCATGATGGCCGCCGCGAGAATATGCAGGTAATTGAACCTCACTGCTAGGCCCCCCTAGGGATGCGCTCGCGTTCTGTTTCTTAAACTGGGAAAGATCGAAGCCTTATCGGAACATGGTCCTGGCACTCGGTGTCGTCGGCGACGGCAGGTCGCTGCCGTGGATCTGGGTATGGCATTGCGTGCAGTTGGTGTACAAGGGTTGCCGGAGGGCCGTATTCGTATCGATGTTGGCCGGCACCACCCCTTCGGGATGCGAGGGGCTGGCAAGGCGGCGATGCCCGGAGTGGCACCTCAGGCAGAGGAAGACGGGCGGCTGCCGCAGTAAATTGGCGGCCACCGTGCCGTGCGGCTCGTGGCAGATCAGGCAGTTCTCGGTGACCGGCGGATGCGGGTAGGCGAACGGTCCCTGCTTCTCCGCGTGGCACTTGTAGCAGAGGAGGTTGACCGTCTCCGCCCGCAGATTCCGCGTCAATTGCCCGTGCGGATCGTGACAATCCGAGCAGACCATCTTGCCTTCCTGGATGGGGTGATGCGCCGGCAGGTTCGTGAGGGCATAGATCTTCGGATGGCACTTGAAACACGCCTCCGGTTGCTGCACCGACATGGGAAGACGCTTGGGACGGTCCACCTGGAAATGGTTGATGTTCACGAACTGCCGCACGTTGCTGCGGGGATGCGGATCGTGGCAATCCGTGCAGGCCACGCCGTTGAGCTCGTGAATCGACGAATGCCAGGCCATGGTGGGCGCGCCCTTGTGGCAGCCCAGGCACAAGTCCCGCCGCGTCGATTCCTTGATCTGTCCATGGGGATCGTGGCAGGTGGTGCAATTGAAACCGTTGGGACCGCAGATCTGGTGAGGACCCGCGATCCGCTGCAAGTCCTGCATGTCGCCATGGCAGCGATAGCAGACCCCCGGCGCGAAGGCCCCCAGGTGGTGCGAGGTGCCGCGGAGCGAGGGCAGTTGGGACTTGTCGGCCACCAGGATCTTGTCCCCGAAATGGACAGCCGTCAGCGCCACGGGGGCAGGGCCGTTGCTGCGATTGCCGGCCACGCTGGGCTCGGTGGTCGCCGGCGTGCCGTAGGGCACGTCGAAATGGCCGCGGTGGCAGTCCACGCAGGTGACCCCGCAGTGGGCGTGCTTGGAGGTCCGCCAACGCGCCCCTTCCGTACACTGGGTCTGTTCGTGACATCGCAAGCAGGCCTCCGCGCGGACCACCGGGTCCCCGCTCTTGAAGCTGAAGATCAGTCCCGGTTCCTTGCCGCGGGTCTCCAGGTGGCGGCTGGCGGGCCCATGACACGATTCGCAGCCGTCGCGGCGATGCACGTTATGGGCGGCAAACGACTTGGCGTACGCCCCGTGACAGGTGGCGCACAGTTCGTCGTCGTTGACGTACTCCGCACCCTGCAGCTTCGGAACCGCGGCCCGCACTTCCTGGTAGCAAACTTGCACGACCCACTTGTTTGCCCTCGGCCAGCCCTGATCCAGGTGGGGATCGCCGCGTCGCGGGGGTTGGGCCTCCGTGTACGATGTGGCTTGATGGGGGGACTGGCAGGACGCCAGCCCTACGCAAAGCAGTCCCACCAAGACCAGTCCGCCGCGGGAGCCCCGCAATTGCCCCTGAAGGTGCGTTGAAGTGCGCACTGTCCTACCTCCCTGTAGTTTCAGCCACTCGGATGCCGCTCGGTAATCCTTATTCCTGCGATACTGTATCGCTTGGGTTCCGAAAAGGCACTGCGTACCAGATTAAACTCTCCTAGGCACTGTGGCAGTTTTGCGATTCCTGCCGACTCTGCAACCTTGCCGCTTTCTTCGCTCAAATACAGGCCCGACAATGAGGAATTCGTCACTATCCCCTACAACCGAACCTCTCCGGAACCGGCCTTCGCTGCGCTGGTTGTCATAAACGGCAAAACCAACCCAGACGGAAATATCACTAATCCGATGACCTAACAAATACGGCCGCGCTGCCGTGGTTGCGCGTGCGGGGACTGCCGTTTACACGCTCCAGAACTCCCGCTATGATGCCGTGAGCCGCAGATCCTCGCGCAGGGGAAACAGGCGTACCAGTTCGCCATGCAGCAGCAGGCCGCCGGCCCGCTCACACAGACGGCGTTCCAGACGGTCGTGCGGGTTGCGCGACGGATCGCCAACGAGACCACCATCCACCCGCGGCGGGTCAGCATCCCACGTGGCGGTGGGCGATTTCGCGCCGGCCATCGGCAGACGCCTTCCTCACCAGTCCGGAAAGACCTTTCACCATGCCCAAATCGGCACGCCACGCACTTCGGCTCTTGGGCTCCCTGAAGCTGGCCGTCGCGGTGCTTCTTTTCCTGGCGGTCGTGCTTGCCTTGGCGACGTTCGCCAAGGGCCAGGACTGCGCGCGGTGGTATGTGTACGACCAACCATGGTTTGTCGCCGTGGTGGGCTTGTTGGCCCTGAATATTCTGGCCGCGGCGGTGGTGCGATTCCCCTGGAAGAAGAGCCAGATCCCCTTCGTCGTGACCCATGCCGGTCTCCTGGTCTTGCTGGCTGGCGCGCTGCAGACCCGCTGCGGCGGAATTGACGGCGTGCTTGCCTTGGAAGAGAAGGAAACAGGCGACAAGATCAGGCTGCGCGATTACAGCCTCTTCCGGGCGGAATGGATGGGGCAGCAACAACCGGGCGATCGTCTGCCGGCGGCATTCCGTTTTCAGCCGGGTCCGCTCGATTGGTCCAGCGACGAAAGCCTGCTTTTCAAGGAACTCAGCGGCGTGCGGCTCAAGGTGCTCCGCTTCCTCGCCCATGCCCGCATGGACGAAGATTGGATCGCCGATCCGGCCGGGGAGGGGCCGCCGGCGGTGAAGTTCGCCTTCACGGGTCCGGAAGAAACCGCGGCCGGGGAATCCTGGTTGGTGGCCGGCCAATTCGGCGGCCAGGCGGCTGCCGGCTCGGTGAAACTCGAATTCCAGAAGACCGGGGTGAATTCCCTCGTCGAGGATTTCCTGCACGCCCCCACCGACAGGGACCCTGCCGGCCTGCTCTCCATGCACTATGACGGCCACGTCCAACGCGTTGCCGTGAGCAAGAACGTGGGCAAGACGATCTCCCTGCCGGGTAGCAAGGTGTCGGTGGAGTTGGCCGCGTACCTTCCCAACGCCCGGCCGAACACCGATGGCCGCTTCGTTTCCCAGGGAAGCGAACCGCTGAATCCGCTGCTGGAGCTGCGCGTTCATCTTCCCGGCAAGAAGGAGCCGATCCGGCAAATTGCCTTCGCCAGGATGCCCTTTCTGAATCTGGAGGGGATCCATGGCCAGAGTTGTCCGGTCAAGTTCTGGTACTGCCATCCTGCCGTGGCGCCGGAACCGGGCATCGAGTTCCTGGTGGCCCCCGACGGCAAGCTCTATTGCCGCGTCGTCAGCGACGGCAAGTGCCAGCCGCGCGGTGAGGTCAAGGAGGGCGACCGCATCGACACCTGGGCAAAATCGTTCGTCTCCATCGTCAAGTTCTTCCCCCACGCCCGCCAGCATGCGTCGTTCTCGCCGCTCGCAGTCGCCGCCGGAGAAAGCGAAGGGCCGGAGGCCGCCGCCCAGGTCGAGATCACCGCCGGGAATACGACGGAGCAACTCTGGTTGCCGCGCGGCGGCGAAGAGCAAACGCCGCAGGTGATCCGCACGAAGGCCGGCAATCTCGCCCTCTCCTTCACCTACGACACGCTTCCCTTGGGTTTCGCGCTGCGGTTGGTCAAGTTCACGCGCGGCGTGAATCCCGGCGGCATGGGCGACGCTTCCTTCGCCAGCACGGTCCAGGTTCTCGAAGGGGCCAACGAAGTCCGCGACGAGGCGGAAATCTCCATGAACCAACCCTTGGTCCACGGCAAATTCACCTTCTACCAGTCCGGCACGCTGCCCGGCGACGACGACACCGTCCGCGGCACCGTACTGACCGTGGCCCACGATCCCGGAAGGTTCGCCAAATACCTGGGCTGCCTGATGATTTGCCTGGGTTCGTGCGCGATGTTCTTCCGCAGGGCGGACTTCTTCGGCCGCCGCCCTTCTTCCCCTTCTCAAGAATCCATCTAGGAGCGATCCATGCGCAGTCGCATCGCAACCATCCTCGTGCTGTCGGCACTCTGCCGGCCGGCTCTTGCGGAAACCGCCGCGGGCGGGGATTCCGATTGGAAACCGTGGCGATCCCTGGCAGTCCAGGATGGCGGCCGCCAAAAGCCGCTGGACAGCCTGGCTTGGGAGACCTGGCGGATGATCGGCAATCGCACCAGCCTCACCGATCCCCAGAGCGGCCAGGTGCTGGATGCCACGGCGATGTATCTCTCCATGCTGCTGGATTGGCAGGGGTGGGACCAACAGCCCAGTCCGCATCGGCTGCCCGCCCCTGGGGAAAATCCTCACCAGATGCCGGCCTCGATGGGCGTATGCACGGGGATGTCCCAGGCCGCCGCACACCAGCCCGACAAGTGGGATCGCTGCCCGCTGATCCTGGTCGATGCGATCGAGTTGCGCCAGGCGCTGGGCATGAAGGAAGGCGAAAAATACATCTCCCCCCTGGACCTCAGCCAGGCCATGTTGCGCGATCCTCATTCCCAGGCGTCCACTCCCTTTCTTGTCTGGACGCGGCGTCTGGCGCTTCGCCAGGATCAGGCCCTTTTCCCCTTCGAGAAAAAGGCCGTCGAACTGGCCAGCCGTCTTCGCGCCTATCAAGACCATCGTGCCGGACGAAGACTCGACCTGCTGCCGATCCCCAACAGTGAAGACATGCAATGGGCGTCTCTGGAGTACGTGGTCCGCGCCCCTTGGGATGACAAGACCGATCCGCAAGGCGCCTTGCGACGGGTGAAGGATAAGTTCCGGGCCCTGCGGGCCGCGTACCTGGCGAAGTCTCCGCAAGCTTTTCGCGACGCCTCCGCCGCCTTCTTGGCCGCCGTCCGCGAAGTCGGGCCGCAACTCGGCCCCTACCCCGCCCAGCGCACCATCGACCTCGAAGTCGCTTATAACCATGCGGCGCCCTTCCGCTTCGCCTGGATCTTCATGCTCATCGCCGCGCTGTGCGTGCTGGTCCACCTGGGTTCGGGCTGGAAGTTTCTCTACCCGGCCTCCCTCCTCGCCTACGCCGCGGGGCTCGCAGCCATGCTCGCGGGCTTTGTCCTCCGCGTCGGCATCTCCGGGCGGGCGCCGGTCACCAACATGTACGAATCGGTGATCTACGTCGGGCTGGGAGTCGCCGCCCTGGGCCTGATCCTGGAGTTGATCTATCGCAAACGTTTTACCCTGGCGGCCGCCGCGGTGGTCGCCACCCTGACGCTGATCCTCGCCGACAACTGCCCCGTGCTGATGGACCCCAGCCTGCAGCCCTTGCAGCCCGTGTTGCGCAACAACTTCTGGCTGGTCACGCACGTGATGACGATTACGCTGAGCTATGCCGCCTTCGCCTTGGCCCTGGGAATCGGCGACATCACCCTCGGTTACTATTTGTTCGGCTCGAAAGACTTTAGTGCCGTCGAGTCGCTGAGCCGCTTCACCTACCGTTGCTTGCAGGTCGGTTTTGTCCTCTTGGCCGTGGGCACGGTGACGGGCGCCGTTTGGGCCGACTACGCCTGGGGCTGCTTCTGGAGCTGGGATCCCAAGGAAGTCTGGGCGCTGATTACCCTCATCGTTTATGCGGTGGTCTTGCATGCCCGCTTCACCGGCTGGGTGGCGAATTTCGGCCTGGCCGCGCTGTCGGTGGCTTGCTTCTCCCTGGTCGTGGTGGCTTGGTACGGCGTGAACTTCGTCATGGGTTCCGGCCTGCACACCTACGGTTTCAGCGGCAGCGGCGGACAGACGTACGTGGCCGGCGTCATTGTGGTGCAGTTCCTGTACATTCTGGCGGCGGCGATGCGCTCACGCCAGCCAGACGCCGCGACTTGTGCCGCCGAGACTCGCCACGCGCCGCCGAGCGTCCTTGCGCAAACGGCAAGCGATAGCACGGCGGCACGTTGATCGACTGAGCGCGCCGGGCCGCCTCGATCCGGCAGGGCCCGGTCAAACATGCCGGCCGGCCTGTGCTGTGGCGGGCCACCTCCCTGGCCTCCCCTCAGAACTACTTGCTTGTGGCGGCCAATCGCAGTAGACTGCTAATAGACCCCTGGCTTTGGGGGGTAGGCTTCGCCGCACACAGATGAGCGGAGGGGCGCTCGGGCTTTTCGCCGACAGATTCGAACCTTGCCAAGCAGATTCGGGGAAATCAGCGTCTTCAGAGGAGCCCGCGCATGCTCACTCGGACCACGGGATTCATGGTCGCGTTGCTGGCCGCTTCGGTTTTGATCGGCGCCTTGCCGTGCAGCCGCCATTGCTCCGGCCAGGCGGCGGACCTCCGCTCGGCGCCGAAGGAAACGGACCCTGCCAGTGCGCCGCAACCAGCAGCCGCGCCCGCAGATGGGAGCGACGACCGCCGGATCGGCCAACTGACCAATATCCAGGGAGTGGTCGTCCTCAGGCCGCCGCGGGCCAGCCGGTGGACTCCCGTCGCCGAAGGTATGCCTTTGAAGCGGGGCGATTGGCTGCGTACGGACGCCGAGGAGGCCAATGCCGTTTCCCTCCGCTTGCTTCGGCAAACCGACTTGATCCTGGGCCCCGGCGCGCTGGTGGAACTGATCGACGCGCGGCAGATCCGCATCGCCGCCGGCGACGTGCGGATCGCGGCCGCGGCAAGCTCGCCCGTCGAGGTCCTCGGTCCCCAGGCGGAGAGAATCTCGATTTCCGGGGAGCGGCTCTTTCGGGTCGAGAACCAGCGGCTGTTGCCCCTGGAAAAAGAGCCCCCTTGGCTTCGCGGTCACGAAGGGAAGACCGCCAGGGAATCGACCGGCTCGTTGCTGGCCAAGGTGGACGGCCGCTACGTGCCGTTGGCCGTCGGCTACCACAAGGTGTCGGTGGACATCCGCGACCAGATCGCGCGGACGACGATCGAGCAATCGTTCGTCAACCAGACACCCAACGCGCTGGAAGGCATTTTCTGCTTTCCCCTGCCGCCAGACGCCGCGCTGGCGGACTTCGGCATGTGGATCGGCGATCGCTGGGTCGAGGCCGACGTGGTCGAGAAGCAGTGGGCCCACGATATCTTCGAGACCTTCCTCCATCGGCGCCTCGACCCGGCGTTGCTGGAGTGGTCGGGCGGCAACGTTTTTCAGGCCCGCGTGTTCCCCATTCCGGGCAATTCGGAGAAGCGCATTACGATCAGCTACACCCAGGTCCTGCCGCTGCAAGGAGACGCGTATCGCTATCAGTACGCCTTGCCCGGCGAGTCGTTCCGGCAGCATCCCCTACAGCAATTGGCGATCGACGTGCAGGTGAGCTCGTCGCTGCCGCTTCGCAGCGCTGGATCGCCGACGCACGCGACGCGCAACACGCTCACCGCCCACTCGGCGCATCTGGAGTTCCGTGCGAAGGACTACCTGCCTGCCGGGGACTTCGAGGCGCTGATCGGCGTGGCGCGGCGGCGGCCGGAGGTGGTGCTGATCCCCTGCCGCCGCGGCGAGGAGGGTTACTTCATGCTCCAGGTGGCGCCCTCCGCCTTGGCCGGCATGGCGCCGGCCGAAGAGCGGCCCGCGGCGCTCCAGGGCCCGTTGCAGCGGGAGATCGTGCCCGACGGAGAGCCGCTGCAACTGTTGATCGTGGCCGATACGTCGGCTTCGATGGACGCGGCCAGCCGCAAGGCGCAGGCGGAATTGGTGCTTGCCATTCTTGCCTCGCTGGGGCCCAGCGACCGCTTCAACCTGGCCGTCTGCGACGTCGAGTGTCCATGGCTCTCGGGCCGGGCGCTGGAGGCCGATGGGGAAAATGTGCGGTGGGCGCGGCGATTCCTTGCCACCCGCGCCTCGCTGGGTTGGACGGACCTCGATTGCGCGATGGCCTCGGCCCTGGCGCGGTGCGGGCCGGCCACGCATGTCATTTACATCGGCGACGGCATCGTCACCGCCGGCGACGCCGATGCGGCGGCCTTTGCCAAGCGGCTCCGCCGGCTGGCCGCCGGCAAGATCAACGCGGTGCACGCCGTCGCCGTGGGCAGCAGCTTCGACCCCGGCGTGCTCGGGGCGATGGCTTCGCTGGGCGGCGGGTCGATGCACCGCCTGACCCCAGGGCACGGCCCGCGGGCCGTCGCCCGCGAGTTGCTGCGGGAAATGACCCAGCCGTCGTTGCGGGATCTGAAGGTCGAATTTCGCGGCTTCCGCACCGCCGCAGTCTATCCCGAGCAGTTGCCGAACCTGCCGGCCGGCGCGCAGCAGATTGTGCTGGGCCGCTACCTGCCCGAAGGACAAGAACAGGCCGGCGAAGTGATTCTCACCGGCGCCCAGGGCGGCCAGCCGCTGCGGCTGGCCGCGAAGATCTCGCTCAAGGACGCGGCCGCGGGCAATGCGTTCGTTCCCCAGCTCTGGGCCCGCATGCACCTCGATGCCCTCCTGGGGCGAGGCTCGTCGCGGACGGTTCGCGACCAGGTCGTCGCCCTCTCGCACGAATATCACATCGTCACGCCCTACACGTCGCTGTTGGTATTGGAAACCGACGCCGACCGCGAGCGGTTCGGCGTGCAACATCTGCTCGGCGTGCCCGAGGGCGAGCGGTTCTTCGGCCGAAGGCGCGCGGAGGCCAGTTGGGGACTGGTCGAACAGCAGCGGAAGCAATCCCGCGCCTGGCGCTCGGACCTCCGCGGCGAAGTGCTGGAGCAGCTTCGCGCACTGAGCCGGGGCGAGGAGGCCTTCCGAGCGATCGCGGATAGCGGGACCGTCCCTCTCTTTGAATGGTGGAACGGATTTGGCCAGCCCGGCGCCGCGAATATGCAACAAGACGACGTGGCGGACATCGATCAGTCCGCCGCCGTCGAGCCGCCGCCAATCGATCCCTGGATGGAGGCACAGGACCAGCGCGATCGCCTGGACGCCGGCGACCAGCGACGGGGGGTGTCGCCAGATGGGCAGGCGGAGAGCGGCCGCGTCGAAACTCCCCCGCCCCAGCGCCCCAGCGGCCCCGGCGTCTCCCCGGTCTCCGGCGACGCCGAGAATCAATCGCCCCTGTTGGCAGGGCTCGGCCTGGTTGACTTGAATTCCGAGAAGCGCGGCCTTCCGCCCGGCGGCATGGGGGCGGGAGCCGGAATGGGCGGCTTCAACGGCACGCTGGGCCCGGCCTTTTTCTGGAATCAGCGTGCGGAGGCGTGGCCGGCCCTCTTTCTCGAGCTGCTCCCTGTCGCGGCCACGCCGCGGGAGCCGGGGCCTCCCTGGCCCGCCGAGGCCCGGGCACTGGCCCGCCGGCTGCTGCGGGCCGATGTGCTCGGCGGCGTCGCCGGCGGACTGCGCATCGAGATCGACGAGCGGTCCTGCGACGCCCGCTACGGCGACGTGCCGTCCCAGGCGCAGGCCATGGTCTTGCTCTCCCCCGCGGCCTGGCTCGTTCGCACCAAGCCCGACACGAAGAACTTGTTCTTCTCGGCGCCGTGCGCGTTCTCCCCCTTCCCCTTTGCTTCCGCGGTCAAGGGAGTGGAGATCGACGATGATCAGACCAAGATCACCTGGTGCGACGGCCGGGAGATCGGCGCGCTCTCGAAGGATTTGCTCTTGGGCACGGTGCGGGCGGTTCGGCCGGGCGATCTCCGCCATTTGTTGGGGACCGGCGGCGGCGACATGATGCAGGGGGCCTCGGGCGAAGGCCCGCTGTCGGACTCAGGCGACGGCACGATCCAGCCCCTGGATCGCCTCTACCCCCGCTTCCTGCAAATCAAGCCGCAAGACGGCGGCCGGACGTTGCTCCTCTTGGCCAACGACGAGAGTTCCGCCCAGTACCACGTCTTGATCGACACCGTACGGAGCGTCGTCCTGAGCGTCGAGGAGTGGGACCGGGGCACGCTGGTTTCGACCGTCACGCGGGGCGACTTCGTCCAGGTGGCGGGGGCCTGGCTGGCCGGCCGCATCGAGAAGACCGACGCCAAGGGGCGGCGCCTGTCGCTGGTGACGCGCAAATTCACCGCGCTGGCGCCGGGCGAGATGGATCGGCAGTGGAAACAAGAATTGGCCGATCGCGACCGGGCCCAACTCCTCCGCATGCCCCTGCCCAATCTCGCCGACGCCCGCCGCGCCGCGGCCGCCGGCCGGGCAACCGTCGAGGACGAGATCGTGCTGCTGACCGATCTCCAGGCGCGAAAGCAATGGGGGCGCGTCCTGGAACACCTCGAAAAGGCCGAGAGGCTCTCGGGCAAACCCGGCATGCGTTGGGTCCGCTACAACATCCTCCAGCTCTGCCCCGACGACGAGCGGCTGAAGAAGTGTTTCTGCGACGAGGCCGCCCGCTTGGCGCGTGCGGGAGGCGATCAAGCCTATCTGGCCGACTCCATCCTGGGCCCGGCGTCCGGCGTCCTCAAACCCGGCGAGGCCCTCTCGCTGTGCGACGTGCTGCGGCCGCTGTTTCAGCGACTGCCGGCGTGCCGCCACGGCATGAAGACCTGGACGCAACGGCGGATCGAGTGCCTCGTGCGGGCCGACCGGGGCTTGGAGGCGCTGCGGCTCCGCAGGCAATTGGCCGGCGAGTATCCGCGCGACGTCCAGGTGCAGTGCGACTACGTCTCGGCGCTGGTCGAAAGGGGCCAAACCGAGGCCGTGGCCGCCTGGCTTGGGCGCGTGCTCGTGCCCGAGGCCGACTGGGAGCCCGAGGACGAGGAATCCCTGCGAAGCATCTTCACGGCGGTGCTGCGCTCCCAGCGCCGCGACGCGGAGTTGTTGGACTACCTGGCGGCCTGGATCGGGCGCAATCCGGTGGTGCCGAGGCCGTACCAAGACTACTTGGGCCTGCTGGTGCAAACCGGCCACGTCGAACAGGCCGAGACCCTGATCGCCCGCTGGCTTGCGGAGGGACGGCGGCAGGCGGGGGCGTTGCCGCCGGACGTTGCCGCCCGGCTCCAGGCCGCGGTGTGGGTGGCGCGGGGGGAAAGTGGGGACCCGAATGCTCCCATCCACTGGCCCGTGGACCGCTGGTCCGGACCGCTGATCGAGACGGTGCTGGCCCTTGCCCGCTGCCCGCTGGACGATTATTCCAGTTCCGTGCCCGTATCGGGTGCGCGGATCGCCGACGGCATCGTGAATGGGTGGAGCGGCAGCTCGTGGATCCGTCCGCACGTCGAGGAGTATTACCGCCTGGTCGCGACGGCCGCCCGCAGGCTTCAGGACCAGTCGGAGAGGCTCTTGCCGCAGGAGGTCTGGCGGTTGGCACAATGGATCCCGTTCGAGGATTCGCCGCTCGGCGCGGAGCAGTGGAAGAAGATCGCCGTCGTGCTGCGGCGCCGCTGGGATGCCGCCCCCGGCGGCGACGCCAAGCACGCGCTGGGGTGGGCCTTGGAAAGCGCGCTCGCCCGCGGCGATGCCGGCGCCTCAATCGCCTTTTTGCGCGAGGAGCTTCGGGCCGCGCCGGGCGGCTCGCAATCGGAATACTGGGAGTCGCTCTTCGACACGCTGCTCGGCGCACCGTGGTCGGAGGCCAGTGAGAGCGAAGCCTTGTCGCTCCTGGACAAGGTCGCGCTCAGCGATGAGCCGGCGGAGAACCTGGTGTGCCAGATCGAGGCGCTCTACCGGATCACGGATAGCATGGTCCGGGCCCGGTTCGCTGCCCGCACGAAGGCCGTGGGGCATCCCGCGGAGCTGGTGCGCGGGCCGCGCCAGGCCAGGCGCCGGGAGGATCTGCGGCTGGCCCGCCAGGGGCTGGCCGATTCTCTGCGCCGGGCGGCGGACCAGGCCGGGCCCGCGCTGGCCCCGTGGATGCGGGTCGAGGCGATCGACCTCGACGTATTGGCCCAGCGGAAGCCCGACCAGGTGGCCGAAGAATGCTGGAAACAAGTCGGCCGGCCAACCGAGGTTCGCCGCGCCGCGGGCCGCCCTGGGCTTCGTCCGCGGCGCGAAGCGATGACCTTGCAACAGCAGATCGACGCTATCCGCCAAGAACGCTGTTTGATCGCCCTGATGCGTCTGGCGGCTAGCAACCCCAAGGCGGACCTGCCGAACCGGGTGCTAAGTTACCTGGAGCGGTGCGAGGCGGCCGACCCCCGCGAGCCCCGCTGGAAACGTCGCCAATACCAGTTGCTCGTCGCGCTGGAGCGTCCCGCGGACCTCGCCAGGAAGCTCCGGCAGTGGATCGACGCCGGCGATGCGGCCGCCGCCTGGCGGCTCACGCTGGGCCGGCTCCTGGCCGAAGAGGGCCGCCTCGCCGATGCCATCCATCTCTTCGAGGCGGTACGCTCGGCCGAGGGCCTCCGCGGCGACGACTGTCGCCTGCTGGCCGATTGGTATGCGGCCACCAACCAGCCCAAGGCCGCGGAGCGGGTTGCCGCCGCGGCCGTCGAGGCGGAGGACGAAACGGACCAGACGGATCGGCTGCAAAACAAGCTCCAGGCGTTGCAGCAGGTCGCCGCGGACGACGCCACGCCCCGCGACCTGGACGCGGAAGTGCTGCGAGACCTGCTGGCGGCCCTGAAGAAGTCCCGCGATCCCCAGGAGGACCTGGACCAGCTCGCGGAGTTCTATCAAGCGACGCACGACTTCCGCCTGTTGGCCGGGCTGTCCGACGCGATGCTCGGCCGCACGGCGCTGGAAATCTATCCCCTCGTCGAAGGCGCCGGACCCTTGCTCGCGGCAGTGGAGGACGAAGCCACGCTCAATTCGTTCCTCGAGCGGATCGCGGAGGTCCGCCGCCGCGCACGGACCGAGGTCGACCGGCGGGCCCTGGATCTGCTCGAAGCGCTCGTCCACTGCCGCGCCTCGGAACTGGCCGACGAGCCCGCACCGCACGCCGAGCGGGCTGTGGCGGCCCTGCGAAGGGCTTGGCCGCACGCCTGGTCGCCCGGCGAGCCGCCGCGGATGTGCGCCCTGCTGGCCTCGCTCAGCACGATCAAGGACCCGCCCCTGGCCGCCGAACAACTCGCCGAAATGGAACGCCTCTATCGCGCCCTCCCCCGCGGCTCGGCCGACCGGTCCGCAGTCGCCGAAAGCCTGGGCGAAACCCATTGGTCCTATGAGCACTACGACGCGGCCATCGAAGTGCTGGCGGCGGCGGTGAAGGAGCGCCAGGAGGCCGGCGGCGGCACGCCGCCCCCCGGGGAAGACAATCTCCTCTTCAAGCTGGTCGAATACCTCAAGGAAAGACAGCAGTGGGCTCGCGCCGCAATGCTCGCCGGTGATTGGCTTGCGCGCACGACCGACCAGGAGCAAATCCGCCGGCTCGCGGGCCAGTTGAGCCAGCTCTACGCGGACGCCCTCCAGAGGAATACCGGGGACGCTGCGGGCTGCGGCGACTTGCCGTTCGCCGCCCTGGAATCGATCCTCCGCGATCAAATCGCGCACGCGGCCGGCCGGCCGCCAGCCAAGTATCTCAGGCGGGAATTGTACGGGCTTTACTGCGACGCGATCCGGCGGAACGCCGACGTTTCCTTGGGCCGCGGCGAGACGCTCTACCACGCCGTCGAGCAGAAGATTCGCAAGGAGTTGGACGTGCCCCGTCCCGATCTCGGCAGCGAGTTCGGGGATTTCCGCGACGACCTCCTGGTCCGGTTGTACGCCATTTATGGCGCCGCGCACCAGCGTCGCTATGCCGCGGCGGCCAGCGACCTGAAGCGATTCATCGCCGAGCAATTGCCCAAGCTGCTCGAGCGTCAGCCCGCCCAGCGGTTGCACGTCATCTCCGTAACCGCCGGCGCCGTGCACGACGTCGTCGGCCCCCGCGACGGCATGCTCTTCCTCATCCAGCAGATAGAAAACGAGCCTGCCGGGCTGCCCTACACCGGCCAGGATACCTTGAGCGCATGCGCCGACACGCTGCTGCAATGGCGCACGGAAGTGAGGGATCACGGCGACCTGGAAAAGCGGCTGCTGCAAATCATGCTGGCAAGATTCCGGCGGGATCTCCAGTCACGCTCCGAGGCCGCCATGTACCCTCGCAATGGGCCCAACGCCCTTTGGCAGGCATTGCAGCCGGAGACGCCGCTCATGGCCGCCGCCGCCGAGGAGGTGCTGCAGCAGAACAAGGATTCGGAGGCGACGGTCTTGTACATCGCGTGGTGCATGTTCGGGCGCCTCGACCAGCGGGACCGGGCCATCGAAATCCTCGCCGACGGCTGCCGCCGGGGGCTGCTCCATGAGGCTGCCCTGTCGCAGTTGATCACCGAACTCATGAAGCTTGGTCCCGAAGCGAACAGTCAACCCGAGACGCCGTCTTCGCCGCATCGCGGCAAAGTCGCCGGCAAGCCGTCCGGGCCGCGCGCCTTGTGGATCCCGATCTTCGAGGCCCTGGTAGGCCGCCGGCCGGACGACGTGCGCCACGTCGAGTGGTTGATGTGGGCGTACTCCGAGACGGGCCAAGAGCAGAAACTGCTCGATTTGTGGAAGAAGACCGACGCCTGCCTGAGCGAGCACGACGGCTGGGACGAAGACGCCTTGGCCTCGCTGGGCGCCACCTGCCTGGCTTGCGGTCTCTTCGAGCCCGCGGTCCGCTGCTTCCGCGATGCGATCGCCTGCCACGAGTGGCCCCGGCCGCACCGCGATCAGCCGGCCGCGGCGGACAACTTTGCTTTCGGCGGGGGCGTGGCCGGGGGCGGCCCCGCCGGCAACGGCGGCAACCAGGCCGACACGGAATTGCCCGCCTACTACACCTCGCTGGCCCGCGCCTACGCCGGCTTGGGGAAGACCGCCGAAGCGGTGGAGGCGGCAAGCAAATTGGGGCCTGGCAACGGCACTGACGAGACGTCCGGCTTCGACAACAACCTCGTGAGGGAACTGATCGCGGCCGCGCCCGACCTGGACGCCTATGCAGACCGGTTTGCGCGGCAGGTCGAAAAGACCGGACTGGAGAACCCTATCGTCCGCAAGGCCCTGGGCTGGGCCTACGTCGACAAGTCGCAGAGCGCCAAGGCGATCCCTCACCTGCGCATCGCCGCCCAGTGCCTGCCCAACGACGCGGAAACACGCGGCAAACTGCTGGCGTGCTATGATTCCGCGGAGCGAGAGGAAGAGGCCGTTGAAGAACTGCTCCGCCTCTGCCAGCTCGGCGCCCGCGATACCGCGCTCTACGCGGACCTCGGCCACCGCTACGAGGAACTCGGCGAACTGCCAGAAGCCGACCGTGCCTACACCTCCATCGTTGCGGTCGCGCCGGCGGATGCCGCCAGCCACCAGGCGCTGGCCGAAATACGCCAGGAACAGAAACTCTGGGAGGACGCCGCACAGCAGTGGGAGCAAGTCGCCAGGCTCCGGCCCCGGGACCCCACGGGCCTGGTGCTCCTGGCCAAGGCGCAAATCTACGGCCAGCACTGGGCCGAGGCCGAGGCCACGATCAAGAAACTCCGCGAAACGGCCTGGCCGGGAGGCGGCAAAAATGTGCTCGGCGAGGTCCGCGGGTTGGAGCAGGAACTCAAGGACCGACGGTGACGACGATACCGCATCACGGAGAGAAAACCCCATGAACCGGAGTGCCGTGCCCATGGTGGCGTTAGGATTGTTGCTCGCATCGGCTTGCTGGGGTCGGGCGGCCGCACCCGATCCCCGGCAGGAAAGCGCAATTGCCGAGATCAGGAAGTCGGGCGGCGAAGTCATCGTGGACGAAAGCCGCCCGGACAAGCCCGTGATCGGCGTGGTGATCAAGTCTGCCAAGCTGACTGATGCGGCGCTGAAATGCCTCGAAGACTTGCCCGAACTCCAACGGCTGGACCTGCCGGGCACCAACCTCAACGACGCCGCCCTCGAACGCCTCAAGGGATTGCCCCGGCTCCAAGTGCTCGGCCTCAGCGGCACCCAGGTCGGCGACGCCGGGCTGAAACACCTCGAAGGACTGACCCGGCTCCAAGAGCTGAACCTCGCCGGCACTAGAATCACCGATGCCGGCCTCGAACACCTCAAGAGACTAAGCCGGCTCCAGGCGCTCGTGCTCGGCTACACCGGGATCGGCGACGCCGGGCTGAAACACCTCAAGGGATTAACCCAACTCCAATTTCTGCACCTCGTCCAGACCAAGGTCGGCGACGCCGGCCTGCAGTACCTCGCGGGCATGACCCAGCTCGAAGTCCTCTTCCTCGACCAAACTGCCGTCGGCGACGCCGGCCTGGAAAATCTCAAGGGATTGACTGGGCTCCGGGACCTGCATCTCTTCTCGACCAAGGTCGGCGACGCCGGGATGAAACACCTCGGAGGACTTGCCCAACTCCAAAACCTGGACATCAGGTACACCAAGGTCGGCGACGCCGGGCTGGAACGCCTCAAGGGGTTGACCCAACTCCAAGCGCTGAAGCTCTATTGGACCCCGGTCGGCGACGCGGGGCTGCAATACCTTGAGCCATTGACCCAACTTCGCGAGCTGAGCCTCGATAGCTCCCAGATCACCGACGCCGGACTGCAACACCTCGAACACTTGACCCAACTCGCCTCGCTGGACCTCGACAATACGAAGCTCCGCGACGCCGGCATGGAACACCTCAAAGGATTGACGCGGCTCCAGGACCTGGACCTCGGCTACACCAAAATCGGCGACGCCGGGCTCGAACAACTCAAGGGATTGACGCAACTTCAAAAATTGAACCTCAGCGATACCAGGATCAGCAACACCGGGCTGCGAATCGTCGCGCGATTCAGCCAACTCCAAGACCTGGACCTCACCGATACGAACATCGGCGACGCCGGACTGGAACACCTCAAGGGACTGGCCCAACTCCGCCGCCTGGACCTCTGGCGCACCAGGATCAGCGACGCCGGGCTGGAAAACCTGGAAGGATTGACCCGGCTCCAGTGGCTGCGGCTGGCCGACAACCGGATCAGCCGCGTCGGCCTCGAACACCTCAAAGGATTGACCCAACTCACCGTGCTGGACCTCAGCGACACCAAGGTCAACGACGCCGGCCTGGAACACCTCAAGGGATTAACCCAACTCCAAGAGTTGAACCTCAACCGCACCAAGGTCAGCGACGCGGGACTGAAACACTCAAGGGGCTGACCCGCCTCGAAAAGCTCGACCTCGATGGCACCAAGGTCCGCAGCGGCGGACTGGGACACCTCGAGGGATTGCCTCAAACCCGCGCACTGGACCTCCACGGCAGCAGGACCACCAACGCCGCTTTGAAGGGCCTGGACAAATTGACCCAACTCCAAACACTCGACCTCAGCAGCACCAAGATCGACGACGCCGGGCTGGAACCCCTGGAGGGATTGACTCAACTCCAGGTGCTGAACCTTGAGAGCACCAACGTGACCGGCGCCGGACTGAAACACCTCAAGGCTTTGACCCAACTCCGACGCCTGAATCTCTGGCGCACCAAGGTCGGCGACGCCGGGATGCAATACCTCGCCGGAATGACGCAACTCCAAAACCTGTCACTCTACGGCACCAACGTCGGCGACGCCGGGCTGAAATACCTCGCCGGAATGAGCCAACTCGAGCGCCTCGACATCGGCCAGACCAAGGTCGGCGACGCCGGGCTGGCACACCTCAGGGGATTGACTCAACTCCAGGCCCTGACACTCAGCGGCGCCGCGGTCAGCGACGCGGGGATGGAACACCTCAAGGGATTGACCCAACTTCAAGCGCTCTACCTCGAGGGCACCGCCGTCGGCGACGCCGGCCTGGCCAGCCTCAAAGGATTGACCCAGCTCCACGTGCTCATGCTTTGGAACACCAAGGTCAGCGACGCCGGGCTGCAATACCTCAGGGGTTTGACCCATCTGACGCAACTGAGCCTCGAAAACACCAAGGTCGGCGACGCCGGGCTGAAATACCTCGCGGCCTTGCCCGAACTCCAGCGCCTGCACCTCGACGGCACCGCGGTCAGCGACGCCGGGCTGAAGCACCTCAAAGGAATGTCGCAACTGCAAAGGCTGGACGTCGTCCACACCAAGGTCACGGCGGCGGGCGTGAAGGATCTTCAGCAGGCGCTGCCGAAGGCCGAGATAGGGTGGTGATACGATCGGCAAACGCCATCAGGAAGTCGCAGGTTTGAGTCCTGTATGGGGGCACTCCGCAAGCCCTTGGTTTCCGCGGGCTGGCGTCGTTTCTTGGGCGGCCCCGCACCTTGCCGAATGTGTGGCGTGTTTCCATTGGCATTGGCCACCTCATTTCTCCTAGTCTCTATTTCTCCCACTCATCCGTTGAACCGCCAGACGCCATCGACCGGCGGCAACGGGACTCCGGCGTCACGTCTGGGCCAACGCCTTCCGCTTCTCGTCGATGAATCGGACGTGGTGGGGGATGTGGCCGGTGATTCGTTGCAGCAGCGTTTCCAGCGTCAGCGGCCCGAACTCCGAGTGGATACCGTGACGTTGAAACTCCTTGGGCTTGAGCGTGCGAAGAATCCGCGCCACCTGCGTGCGGACCAGTTCGATGAGTTGGAGTTCCTCTTCGGCTTGCCGGTCATGATAGGCCAAGCGTGCGGCGAAGGCGCCCGGGTCGCCGCCGAAAAGAGTCGGCTCATCTTCGGCAATCACCCGTTTGATCCGGTCGGCATAGACGATCTCGAAGTCGGCCAGGTGGCAGACGACCTCCAGCGTGGACCACTTGCCGGGGATGGGGCGGGCAGCGAGTTGCTCCGGCGTCATCCCCGCCACGGCCTTTCGCAGCACTTGGGGGCCGTCGAGGTAGTTGTCGATTGGTGAGTTCATGGGAATGTCCTCCAAGTTCGTGTTGAACGGCGACCAACCGCAGTGTGGGCAGGTGAGGGCTTGTCGGGAGATGCTCTGCCAACACGCAGGGCACTTGATTCGCCGTCGGCCCCGCCAATCTGCCCACTCGGCGACGGCGACAAACGCATCGATGACCAACTCTAGCAAAGAACCTAACGTAAATCGCTCCCATCTTCCAAGGCCCTGTCACCTGATGTAGTAGCCGCTCACCCGCCACTTCCCATCCTTGTCGAGCATGGGCGTCACGGTTTCGATGGCCGACTTCTTATTCTCCAGCGAGGTCTTGAACTGGATCACAACATACTGGCCATCGGGAGCGCCGGACAGGCTCGTTCGGTATTCCTTGGACTTGACTTCCCTGGACTTGAGCTTGCCCAGCGGCTTGCGAGCGGCGTTCAAGGACTTCACGAAATCGTCCTTGGTGACGACGCTCTTGAGGTAGTCGGCTGCGGCATCCCAACTCTCGGTGTATTTGCCATCATCGACGAGGGCAAGCCAGGACTCGGCGGCGGCAACGGCCTGCTTCTCGGCCTCGTCGTGCTTCTCGGCGGCAAGGGCGGGAAGGGAAAGAAAAAGGACGGCGATGAGGATCGATTTCATAGCTTGGACTCCAGAACCGGTAATGCCCATCAGTCTACGCTCCCTGGCGGTGGAGTCAACTGGGGCCGAGACAACCACCTTAATTGGACTCATCCCCTTATTCGTCCTACTCCGTTTCCTCCTCGTCCCTTCGGGGCACGATCGGCAACTCGACCACGACCCGCGTCCCCTTGCCGACTTTGCTCTCGACAGTGGCCTTGCCCCCGAGCAACCTGGCCCGTTCGCGGATGCCGGCCAACCCGAACTGACCTTCCTTGATATCCTCGGGCCGGAAGCCGACGCCTCGGTCGTGGACCTCGATCCGCAGCCGGTCGCCGCGTTGCGCCAATGTTATCCTGACCGTCTTGCTCTGACTGTGTTTGCAGGCATTCGTGAGGGCCTCCTGGGCAATGCGGTACACGGCATTCTCCAAGATGGGAGCCAACCGCTGAAACTTGACCCTGCTGCCATACTCGATCTTGGGCCCTTTCTTCCGCCGCACCTCGCCCACCAAATGGGCAATCGCCGCCACGATGCCCTCTTCATCGAGAATCGGCGGTCTCAAGCCGCTGATCAGCCGCCGCGCCTCGAAATGGCCTTGCCGCAGCATGGTCACTCCGGCATCGTAAGCCTTGGCCGCATCCTTTGGCTTCGTCTTTTTGAGGTGCGCGTAGACATCGAACTGCATGAGGGCGCCGGCAAGGTATTGGGCCAGGCCGTCGTGGATTTCGTAGGCGATGAGTTGCCGTTCATGGTCGCTGGATTGCAGCAGGTACTTGAGGGTGCGATGCTCTGTGCGCAGCGCCTCCTCGGCCCGCTTGCGTTCGGTGATGTCGCTGATCACCACCGCGATCCGAAAGGGATTCCCGCCCTCGTCCCGAATCAAGAAGGTGCTCTGCAGGGTCAGGATCGGTTCCCCCTCGCGCGGCAAGACCATCTGTTCAGCGTGCCAGGATCCTCCTTCCCGCAGCACGGCGGGAAGCATTTCCTTGTTCCGTTGCGACAGGTATTCTTCCGGGTAGTAAGCGGATACTTGCTGGCCGATGACATCTTGCGGCGTCGTTTCGCCAAAGAGCCGGCAAAGGGTGGAGTTCACGTAGACGATGCGGCCATCCAAATCCGACATTCCAAAACCCTCGCCCGAGGCCTCCGCGAAGCGGCGAAAAACGGTAAGTTCCTCGTTCGCCCTGGTCAGTGCGGCGGTGCGCTCCGCGACGCGCCGCTCCAACTCGTCGTGGGCCTGTTGCAAGGCCGTTTCCGCCCGTTTCCGGTCGGTCCGGTCGATGGCGAGGATCGCCACGGCGGCAATCTTTCCCTGTTCGTCGAAGACCGGGTGCATGGCGATCTCGAAATACCACCCGGATCGCTGATCCTCGAAACGGACCGCCTTGCCCGTGCGAATCACCTCCTGGAGACGCTTCATTCTTTTTGCGGCCACCTCCGGGGTCACGAAGGTGCCTAGCCCCTGGCCGGTAAGCTCATCCACGGTTGTGCCCAGACGACGCGCCGCCGTCTCATTGGCAATCAAGATCGTCCCCTCCGTGTCCGCCAACACGATGACCTCGGGGCTGGCATCGATCAGCGTTCGCAACGTCCGCTGGCCGATGCGCAGTCTTTCCTCCGTCTGCTCCAGCGCGCCGACGCGTTGCCGCAAGGCCGCCAGTTCGGCAAGCAGTTGCTCCTTGGTCCTGTCTTGATCGTCCATTGCACGCTCCCATCAGCAGCGGGGACCGGCCCCTATGCCGTCGCCGACGGGCCGGGGACTGGCTCGTTTTTCGGCCCGGGCACCATGCGGAGCATGGTCGGGGCCGAAAAACGTGCCGGATACCCCTTGGGTGCCCTTCGGCCTAGGGGGACTATCGGAGAAGGCCTGCGTCCAGGCCCGGATCGCGTTGCACAGCCGAGTATAATGCTGTGCCAACGCCAACACAAGGAAGCCAGCAGGAGTTCCGCGTCAACCTCACGGGAAGAGGTCACTGCTGAGGACCAGGGTGCAGACCCGATCCGCCATGCGTTGGACTTCCCGCATTGTGTCCCCAGGGTCGGGCATGGGGCGGCACTCAGCTTTCCCGCAACCACTCCCAGGCGGCGTCGACTTCGGAGGCGTCGAAATACTTCACGGCCGCCTTGGTGAAGGGCTTGCAGAAGGCGGCCATCCACTGCTCCCACTTGCGGTCGCCCACCATGGCGATCCGCTCGAAGGCGGAATAATGCTTCAGGCCGAACTTGAAGTCGTCCCAGGCGGCGTGCAAGTCCCAGCCGTGGAAATCCTCGAACTGGGCCAGCAGCCTCACCTTCCCCTCGGCGGCCACCACGGCTTCCATCTTGGGCACGAAGGACTTGTAGTCCTCGTCGTGCAGCTTGCCGCTGAGCTTGAAGCCGACCAGCTTCGGAGAACCCGTCTCGATTGTCTCGATCATGGCCTTGTCTCCTCAGAAGAACTTCGCCCAGTATAATAATAGAGGGGTGGGCATCCGCGAATAGCCCCTGAAAGGGAAGTTGCCATGAATGACGTTTTTCAGCAGAGAGTTCGGGCCGCCGCGGTCGCCGGATGGTGGACATTGCTGATCGCCGTAGGATTCATCACCCTGCAATGGGTCATCTACCTGGCCGTCATGTCGGCTCGGCCCGCCTGGCTGTTGTCCATGTGGGGGCCGGGGTTCGATTGGGCCTTCGTCCAGCGCGTGTGGTTCTGGGCCATCGCGGTCCTCAAGTTCAGCTTGTGGCTGCTGGCGTTGCTGGTCATCTGGCTGACGCTCTGGGCGAGGCAATTGCGGAAGGCCGCGTAGCGTGGCACTGGCAAAGCCAGTGGCACACAGCGACATTCTTGCCCCCTTCCGCCCTCCGCCTTACTCCTCGCAGGCCCAGGTCACCGCACGGACCACAAGCCGCAAGAAGCCGGCGTGGCAGACCTCGTCGCCGGCGCCCAGCGTGGTCGCGAAGATCCGGCCGGAATCCTGGCAGGTCCAGGCCACCGGCTCGGTGCGGCCGCCGCCGCGGCCTGTCAGCAGCACGGTCGCGTCGGTGGCAAGTTCGACCACGCCGGCCAGTCCCGTACGGCAGCAAAACGGCGCCACGCCCGCCAGGATGGGATGCTGCCGGGCCGCGGCCACCGGCATGACCTCGCAGGGCTGGGCCGAGCGCGGCGGCCGATAGCGGCCGCCGGTCAGCTCGCGGGCCAATCCGGGCCAGCCTGGAAAGGCCAGGCCCGCCACGTCCAAGACCACCAGGCCGCCGCCGCCGCGGGCGTAGCGCCGGATGCACCGCACTTGCCAATCTTCCAGGTCCATTTCTCCCGGCAGCAGGACCAGGCAGTCGCAGCAGTCCAGTTCCAGCGTCGCGGGCCGCAAGTGCTCGACCGACAGCGCCGCACCATCGCCGGCGGCGTTTTGCCGCAACTGCTCGGCGACGAGCCGCGCCAGCAGTCGCTCCGGGCCCCGCCCGGCGGAGGCCAGCAGGCAGACGTGCCGCGGCTGCGCCTGCAAAAACTCCTCGCTTGCAGACCGGCCGACCTCGCGGCACGCTTGCCAGGCCGCGGTCCCGGCCGCAATCCCAATGGTCGCATGGGCCGGGTGCATGAAGAAGCGGCGGCTGGCGAAAATATCCTGCATAGCGCCGTTCATTATTCCCCCCGCGGCGAGCGTTGTCGAGGGTTTCGGACCGCGGCGGGCGAGGATTCGCCAAAAGGCCGGCCGGTTGTGCGGAAGAGGTAGAGTTGGCCGGCAGGAAAGAAACATGACGAGCTGCGCCGGGTGTCACTGCTGGCTTGTCCAGCAGTGCAGGGGCGACGGTAGGCCCACACTGCTGGACAAGCCGGGCACCATGCGAAGCATGGTCGTGGCACCCGCGCGCGACCCTCCACCGGAAATGAAAACGGGCTGCGCAGGCGCGCAGCCCGTGGGAATTCAAACCGGCAACTGCCCGAGGGCGGCTAATCGATGCTGATCGCTTCGCTGGGGCAAATGGGCACGCAGGCCCCGCAGTCGCCGCAGGTCGTTTCATCGACGATGGCGTGCTCCTCCTTCATTTGGATGGAATCCAAGGGGCAGGACGCGACACATTCTTCACATCCGGTACACTTCTCCGGATCGACTTTCGCTGGCATGGAGAACCTCCGATTCACGCGACGGATGGAAAGGACACCATAATCATTCATACCCGAAAACAGGCGAGAAGACAACCGACAAAGAGCTTAGAACTTAGTGCTTAGAGCTTAGAACTTAGAAGCCACAACCACCCGGGTGGGGTACAAAAAATCACCGTCGGCCATGCCATCTTCTAAGCACTGAGTTCTAAGCACTATCTTGCCGGCTGAGGCGATCGGCCCACCACAGCGGCTCCGGCAGGCGATGCCCCAAGAGCAACTGCCGCACGACGTGCTCGGCAAAGGCGAGGTCCACGCGATGGCCGGGGGAGACGAAAATCGGCCGGCGACTGCCCGCCGTCGGCCGCAGTGCCGCCCCGACCAGTTGGTCCTCGTGGACCACCGGCCGCGACTCGCCCGCCGCCATCTGCTGGATATCGACCCGGCCGCAGAGCAACTTCTTGATGACGCCGATGGTCGGCCTACGTGCGGCGACTCCCAGGTGCGAGGCGATTCCGGCGTGGCGGGGATGGAGGATGCCGGCGCCATCGACCAGCAGCACGGGGGCGAGTTGTCCGGCCGCGCGGACTTCGCCCAGCAGGTCCATGAGGATGGGCAGCTCGCGGAAGGTCAAGAACGAGGTGATGTAGGGGAAGGCGACGGTGCGGCGGATGATTTTGGACCAGAGCAACTCGCCGCTGTCGAGTTGGACCTGGGCGTAGGCCGCCACACCTTCGTCGGGTCGGGGATAGGAGACGTCCACGCCGCCGATGGTGCGGGGCACGGCCCGCGGCGGCCGCAGCGAGACCTTGGCCGCCAGGGCTTCCTGGAGCCGCCGCAGCCGCGCCAAGGGGCGATCCGAGCGGAAGCAATTCGTACCGTAGCGGTCCAGATCGACCGCCTCACCGTGGACCTCGACGCCCTCGGCGGCCAGGCGGCGGCGTTTGCCCTCCGGGCCGCCCTCGACATAGGGCCCCAGCACGCCGCCGGCGCGGACCACGCGATGGCAGCCACAGTCGGCCGCATGGGGATGGTGGAGGAGGAAGTGGCCGACCCAGCGGGCGGCCGTCGGGCTTCCCAGGGCCTCGGCCAGGGCGCCGCAGGTGGTGACCTTGCCCGAGGGCACCTGCGCAATCAGCCGCCGCAAGAGCAGCGCGAGATCGGGAATTTCCAGCGACGACGGGCACATGACGGGTTTCCTGCCGTTGATTATTTGGGCAGCGCCACTTTGGCACGTCTCGATGCTGTAAATCCGCGTCGGGAAAGGCCATAGGGCGCCGGGCTGCACGTTAGATTATACATGATTTGATGTGGTTGATGTCGATGCCCATCGCAGT
>JBKQVT010000173.1:0-21589 GCA_052139835.1 Thermoguttaceae bacterium | reverse complement strand
CGATGGGCATCGACATCAACCACATCAAATCATGTATAATCTAACGTGCAGCCCGGCGCCCTATGGCCTTTCCCGACGCGGATTTACAGCATCGAGACGTGCCAAAGTGGCGCTGCCCAATTAGTCTCTGACGCGCATGCGGACGCTGCCGGGGTGGACCGAGGAAAGCACGCCGATCGTCTCCATGACGCGCCGCATCGCGCCTTCCGTGGTCGTATGGGTCATGAACACCAAGGGGACGACGCCCTGGTCCTCGTCGTCGGTCTCGTGCTGGATGATCGAGGCGATGGAGATGTCGTGGCGGCCGAGGATGCCGGCCAACTCGGCCATCACGCCGGGGCGGTCGTCGACGAACAGCCGCAGGTAGAAGCGGCCCGGCACCTTGTCCGGGTTGCGGACCGCCACCGGGGCGGTGCCCTCGTTGGACCAGAGGTGCAGGGTGCGGAAGGTGATGGCGGTGCGGCCGATGGCCGTGTCGATCAGGTCGGCCACCACGGCCGAGGCGGTGGGCATCTGGCCGGCCCCCAGGCCGTGGAAGAAGACGCGCCCCACCGCGTCGCCCACCACGCGGACCGCGTTGTACGCGCCGCGGACCTGGGCCAGCGGCGAGCGGTGGCGAAGCATCGTGGGCGAGACGTGCAGTTCCAGCCCCTCGGGCACGAGGTCGGCCACGGCCAGCAGCTTGATGCTGTAGCCCAGCTCCTTGGCATACTGCATATCGACCACGTCGACCTTGTCGATGCCGGTGCGGGGGATGTCGCGCCAGTTGACCCGCGCGCCGAAGGCCAGGTGGGCGAGGATGGCCAGTTTCTGGGCGGCGTCGCTGCCGTCGACGTCCACGGCCGGGTTGGCCTCGGCGTAGCCGAGTTGCTGGGCCTCGGCCACGGAGGCCTCGTAGTCGGACCCCGACTCCTCCATCTGCGAGAGGATGAAGTTGCTGGTGCCGTTGAGAATGGCGTGGATCGACTGGACCTGGTTGGCGGTCAACGATTGACTGATGGCGGTGATGATGGGGATGCCGCCGGCCACGGCCGCCTCGAAGGCGATCGAGCGGCCCAGTTGCCGGGCCCGCGCGAAGAGTTCCGGGCCGTGCTCGGCCAGCAGGGCCTTGTTCGCCGTGACCACGTCCTTGCCGCTTTGCAGCAGCTTCAACATGATCGTCCGGGCCGGCTCCAGGCCGCCGACCACCTGCACCACGGCGGCAATCTCCGGGTTGTTCAAGACCTTCGACAGGTCGTTGGTCAACATTCCGGGGGGCAGCGCGACGTTGCGCGACCGCGTCAGGTCCGGATCGACCACCTGCACCAGCTCCAACCGCTGGGCGGCGTGCTGGGCCAGGCGGTCGCCGCACTCCAGCAGCAACCGCGCCACGCCCGAGCCGATGGTTCCGAAGCCGACGATGGCAACTTTCGTGGTTTTCATGGCTGGGGGGGACCCATCGGGTGGTAAAAGGCTCAATCTTAGGGCAATCGCCCCGTGGCCGTCAAGATGGGGCAGGTCATGGGGCAGGTCATGGGTCTTAGAGAGTTGAATCGCGGAGTTTGGACGTTGACGTTTGTTTCCAAGACCCAAGACCTAAGACCCAAGACCACCCCCTTCCACCCCCCGCCCTCCGCCTTTATCATTATTAGCATCAGCCGCCCATGCCTTAACCGCGAGGAGTCGCCCTTGGAAACCGCCGCCCTGGATTTTTTCAAACGGATTTTGGCCACGCCCAGCCCGTCGGGCTATGAAAGCGCCGTGCAACAGGTCGTTCGCGACTATGTCGCCGGGTTCGCCGACCAGGTCACAACCGACCTGCACGGCAACGTGATCGCCGCCCGCAACCCCGGCGCACCGCTTCGCATCATGCTGGCCGGGCATTGCGACCAGATCGGCCTGATCGTCCAGCACATCGACGACGATGGCTTCCTCTATGTCCAGCCTATCGGGGGATGGGACCCGGAGGTGCTCATCGGCCAGCGGATGATCGTTTGGACCGCCGGCGGTCCGCTGCCCGGCGTCATTGCGCGGAAGCCGATCCACCTGCTCACCGAGGAGGAGCGCAAGCAGGTGCCGAAGATGAAGGACCTGTGGCTGGACATCGGCGCCAGCGACGACGAGGACGCCCGCAAGGCGGTCCGCATCGGCGACGCGGTCACGGTCGAGCTTCAGTACCGCGAGCTACGCAACGGCAAGGTGGTCTCCGCGGCCATGGACGACAAGGCCGGGCTGTGGGTCGTGGTCGAGGCCCTCCGCCGCGTCGATGCCGGCAAGCTGCGCGTGGGCGTCTACGCCGTCTCGACGGTGCAGGAGGAGCTTGGGCTCCGCGGGGCCCGCACCAGCGCCTTCGGCATCGACCCGCAGGTCGGCGTGGCCGTGGACGTGACCCACGCCACCGACTGCCCGACCGTCGAGAAGAAGGAGGAGGGGGACGTGCGCCTGGGCCTGGGGCCGGTGATCCATCGCGGCCCGAACATGAATCCCAAGGTGGTCGATCGCCTGCTGGCCGCGGCCGAGGAGCACAAGATCGCCTATCAACTGGCCGCCTCGGCCAAGGCGACCGGCACCGACGCCAACGCCATCCAGGTCAACCGCGCCGGCGTGGCCGCCGGGCTCATCAGCATCCCCAATCGTTATATGCACAGCCCGGTGGAGGCGATTTCGCTGGACGACATCGACCGGGCCGCAGACCTCTTGGCGCGTTTCGTGGAGGGTTTTGACCCCGACGCCGAACTGACGCCGTAACCCGGCCGGACGAGAAACCGCGGATGAACGCAGATAAACGCGGAGAGGAAATCGACTCAATTAACCGCGTTCATCTGCGTTCATCTGCGGTTCCACCTCTTGGTTCTCCGGCCCCTTGATCCTTCCTCCTTCATCCTTTATCCTTGGCTCCATGGCCCGCATCCTCATCACCTCCGGTCCGACGCGGCAGTACCTCGACCCGGTGCGCTATCTCTCCAACGCCTCCAGCGGGCGGATGGGCCGGGCCCTGGCCGCGGCGGCCATCGAGGCCGGCCACCAGGTCGTCGTGGTCAGCGGGCCGGTCGCGGTCCGCTATCCCCGCCCGGCCGAGGTCCTGGCGGTCGTTTCCACCGAGGAGATGCTCGCCGCGTGCCTGAAGGTCTTTCCCGGTTGCGACGGCCTCATCGCGGTCGCCGCGCCCTGCGATTACCGGCCGCGGGCAGTGGCCGACGCCAAGATTCGCAAGACGGGCCGGCCGCTGGAAATCGAGTTGGTGGAAACGCCCGACATCGTCGCCCGCCTGGCCAAAATCCGCGACGGCCAGTGGATGGTGGCCTTCGCCCTGGAGACCGAGGACTGGCATTTCCGGGCGCTGAAGAAGCTGGAGCAGAAGAGCTGCGACCTAATCGTCGCCAACGGCCCGGCGGCGATCGGAGGCGCGCGGACGCGGGTCGAGGTGCTCTCACCCGGCGGCGCGGTGCTGGCCGCGCTTTCCGGCAGCAAGCGCCGCGTGGCGCGAGGGATTCTTGAAATTATCGCCGAGCGGCTGATGCGGTAGGGTGGGTCGAGGGGCACCATGCGCAGCATGGTCGCGAGCCCCACCAGGAGCAAGGGTCCGATGCCCAAGCACAACCTGCGGATTTACGCTTGCCGAGGTCTCGTCGCGGCGTGCATTGCCAGCGGCGTCTTGGCGGCCGCGGGCTGCACGGTCGGTTATTACGGGCTTGTCGGGCCGCAGGTCACATCGCTGTTCCTGTGGCTGAGCATCGTGACCGGCCTCGTATGGTTGGCAATGTTTTGGCTCACCGTCTTCTCGCTAAAGTGCGCGACACGCTGGCTCGTGATTCTTCTGGGGACGCTGGTGTGCTGCGGCGGTTCCATCTTGGCTTGGTGCGCGCTTGTCTGGCTCCCCATGCGGGCGATGCGCAGTCCGCATTGGGATCCCAATAACGACGTCGCGGTCCGCTCGGCATGCCATCGAGATCTGATATGGGCCGCAGATCCTCATGACGCGTTTCTCTACCTGAGATGGTCCGGCGACGAGACATCCGTCCCTTACATCCTCTGGGCGATGCGGCGGATGCCTCCGGAGGACGAAACCGAATGCACGTGGGAGCATGCGCTGGAGGCGTTACGGCTGATTACCAACCACGCCGGGGACTCGTCGAGAGAGAGTTGGCTTCAGTGGTACTCTGCCAACCGGCGTGGGACCCGCATCCAGTGGTGGGCCGATGGCTTTGCGGCGGAAGGCTATCCGGTGTCGATGGCGGGAGGTGAGGCGTCGGTGAAGAATCTCCTCTCCCTGTTGGGCCGCGCGCCCGAGGGTCAGCAGGATGCGAAGCCCTGGCTTTCGCGGAACGCCGAAAGAATGCTGGCCAGGTCGGACCAAAAGGAAGTCGGACGCGTCATCGGCGAGGTGTCGCACAGCGGCTCGCAGCAGCAGCGCCGCGGCGCGGCGCGCTACGCCGAATTCCTGGACAAGATGCACCGCCTCGCAATGCCGCCCGCAACCCCGTAGAAGTTTTCGGTGAGGCTCGCGACCATGCTGCGCATGGTGTCCCTCGGCCCGCCCTACAAGGTTCGCCATCAAGGGATCGGCGGATTCGGGTCGCCGCCGTTCTTGGTTATCAAGAACATGTAGGCGGAGACGTCGATCTGTCTGCTCAGGGAGTGCACCGAGCCGTCGGCAAATAGGTGGTTGACGACGGCCGAGTGGCCCGACGAGGGACCGTAGGCCGGCTGGTTGGACTGCGGGCCGTCGCCGTTGGCGCCCATGGTGTACTTCGCGCCGCTGCCGCCCGGAAGGCCGCTGACGGTCCGGTTGTTCGTGTTGAACAGGGGATAGGTGCCCTTGTCGGCCCCGGTGGGCCCAAAATCGAAGCTGAGGTAAGTCCGGTATTGCGAGTAACCCGGTCCCGGGGTTCCAGCCATTTTCCCTTCTTCGTCGAAGCTCCCGGTGAAGCCCGCCGGCATGTAGAAGGCCACGGTATTTCCCTGCGCGGTCTGATTTGTGAACGACTGGATCGCACCCGTGGGTTTCGTGCTGCCGGGGTCGCCCTGGTAGGGCAGCCCGACCAGGGTCGCATCCGTGCCGAGGGTCCAGACGCTCTGCGTGTCGTCGATGGTCTCGACGCACATGATGGTATGGGCCGTGCCGTCGGTGATGTCGCCGATCCGCACGCCGTTTCCGGGATACATCGCGCCGTCGGGGTGCATGTCCGATTTGCCGTACGGCGGGGTCCCGTTGGGCTGAGTCATCATATTCAGGCTCGCCATGCACGTGGCCCCCATGCCCTTGTAGTTGGTCAGGGCGAATTGGGGCGGCGAATCGCCGGGGTCCTGATACTTGCTGTTGGGATTGCTCGGGCAGACGTAGGTCGGGATCGAAGTGGCCGTGGCGACCTGGGCGTTAATTTGAAATGGGTAGTACGTACCGCTCATCTCGATGTACGGCACGAGAAGGACCAGGAAGTTCCAGCCGCCCACGGTGACGGCGCCGCCGCCTGTGCTGGTGACTTGCCCCGAGCCGGGAAAGTGCTGCTGGGTGCTGTGAAAGTTGTGCATCGCGATACCAATCGTCTTCATGTTGTCGATGCACTGGGTGCGGCGAGCCTCCTCGCGCCTCCGTTGCACTGCCACCACCAAAACGGCAAGCAGAATGGCGATGATCGCGACGACCACCAGAAGCGCGATGCGGGTAAACCCCCGCTTCTTCGTGCGGCTGTCCATGAGAACGCCTCCTTGAATAAAAGGTGGATAAGTTGTAGGGTGGGCCGAGCGAAGCGAGCCCCACCAAAATCGCTAAGCTAAGTCCCGAAGGGACGGCAGTTAATAGCCAGGGGCGTGAGCCCCTGGAACCGGAGTCAAGGAATCATCGTAAGCCCCGATAGGGGCGGCAGTAGTCGGCAACTCCGCGCTACTGTCGCCCCTTACGGGGCTCACGCGCGGTCTCTCGGTTTTGTTCCAGGGGCTCACGCCCCTGGCTATTAACTGCCGCCGCTCCGCGGCTGAATGTGCCCAGCGCGCTGACGTTACGTCACCCGAGAAACTTAAGCGTAGTGCCATTGCCCCTCGACCCACCCTACAGGGTTCGTCATCAGGGGATCGGCGGATTCGGGTCGCCGCCCTTGCGGGTAATCAGGAACATGTAGGCGGAGACGTCGATCTGTTTACTCAGACAGTGCACCGAGCCGTCGGCCATCAGGTGGTTGACGACGGCCGCATGACCCGACGAGGGGCCGTAGGCCGGCTGGTTCGACTGCGGCCCGTCGCCGTTGGTGCCCATGGTATACTTCGCGCCGCTGCCGCCCGCGAGGCCGTTGACGGTCCGGTTGTTCGTGTTGAACAGGGGATAGGTGCCCTTGTCGGCCCCGGTCGGCCCAAAATCGAAGCTGAGGTAAGTCCGGTACTGCGAGTAGCCTGCCCCGGCGGTTCCATCCATGTTTCCGTCATCGTCGAATTTGCCGGTGGCGCCTTGTGGCATGTAGAAGCTGACGGCGGTCCCGTCCGCCGCCGTTTTCGTGAACGATGGGATAACGCCGTTGCCGGCGTTGCCGACGTAAGGCAGCCCGACCAAAGTCACGTCGGTGCCGAGCGTCCAGACGCTCTGCGTATTGTCGATGGTCTCGACGCAGAGGATCGTGTGGGCCGTGCCGTCGGTGATGTCGCTGATCCGAGTGCCCAGACCGGGAAACATGCCGCCGTCCGGGTGCATGCCGGGTTTGCCGTACGGCGGGGCGCCGTTGGGCTGGGTCAGCATGTTCAGGCTGGCCATGCAGGTGGCCCCCATGGCCTTGTAACTCGTCAGGGCGAATTGGGGCGGCGAGTCGCTGGGGTCCTGGTACTTGCCGTTGGGATTGTTCGGACAGACGTAGGTCGGAATCGAGGTGGCCGTGGCGACCTGGGCGGCGGTTTTGTAGTCGGTATTGCCCGAACTGTGGAAGCTTGTGGGGTCGGTGGGATCGGCGGTGATTTGCAGCGTGTTATACAACGTCGAGCCTTCGATGTACGGCAGGATCATGACCAGGAAGCTCCAGCCCCCCACGGTCTGGCTCTTGCCTGGGCCGGTGAGCTGTCCCGCGCCGGGGAAGCGGCCCTGGACGCTGTGGAAGTTGTGCGCCGCGAGACCAATCTGCCTCAGGTTGTTGATGCAGGTAACGCGGCGGCCCCGATCCTGCGAGCATTGCAGCCCCGGCAGCAAAATGATGATCCAAATGGCGGCGATCGCGACGACCACCAGCAACTCGGTGAGGGTGAACCCTCGTTTCGCAGTGCGACTGTCCATGAGAAGGTCTCCTTGAATGAAAGATGGATAAGGCCCCGTAGGTAATGCTTTAGCATAACAAATCACGGCGCGAAACGTTATGCCGGAGCATAACCCGCGTCTTCCGTGGTAAACCCACGTTTCATTTTTCAGCGCCCGGTCGAGCGATGGACGATGTCGATGCACCGGCCGGCGGCGTCGAAGGTGACGGACATCGCCTGCTGCTTGCGGCCCGGCGGACCGGGAGTGGCCAGGCAAAACCAGCCGCCGCCCTGGCGGGCGACGCGGACGTCGCCGGCCGCGATGGCCACCGGCCCGCGGGGCCCAAAGGTGAGCGACATGATTGCGGCCCCGGCGATCGTGGCGTCGGCGGTGCCGGCGACCTTCATCAACCCCTGGTTCATCGCCGCCGCCCCGGCGACCGCGGCCACCTTGCCCCCGTCCTCGACGCGCATCATCACGGAGATCAATTCCATCTTGGGCTGCGGGTCCTGCGAGGAGAAGACGTAATAGAAGCGGGCGTCCGGATAGGCCTTGTCCAGCGCTCCGTTTTGCATCGGCGCCGGCCCCTCTTCCCACGACTTGCCTCGATACTGGGCGGCGAGAAACTTTCGCACGGCGGCGGCGTCCTTGGCCGCCTGGTTCGGCTCGGCCGCCGAGAGCAGCCCGCAGGTCACCCCGACGACGAGCAAGGAAAAAGCGGAAATCCAACGGAAGAAAGCAGCTTGTCTTCCCATGACCAACTCCATAAACCGGCGGGAGGACAGGTATTCCTGCCTGTCATTTAATATTACAGTGCCAAGTTCACCACGGACACGGAGAGAAAAGGAATAGGGGGCGGCGCAGGGCAACCGGGGGGATAAACCCCCCGGCTCGCTCCCGCTAAATCCCCAAATCCCTAAATCCCTGTGGTGAGCGTGCGTTGTGGTGTTCGCGGCAGACAGGAATGTCTGCCCTCCAATTATACGTCGATCCAACGGCGCTGGGCGGCCGAACGCCGCAGGCAATCCATCAAATACTGCACGCGAATGCCCTGATCGAGCCCCGGCACGGCGGGCCGGTTCTGGGCCACCGCCTCGAGGAAGCCGGCCAGGCAGGCCACGTGGCTGCGGACCCAGCCCAGGGCCGCCTTGGGGTTGGGAAAGCCGGTGGCTGGCGGCGGGTAGCGCTGGCCGCAGTCGATGCGGGTCCAGCCCCGCGCGCCCCCCAGCGGCCCGGCCGCGACGGCGGCGTCGTAATACTCCAGCCAGTGCGGCGCCATGCCGTTGAAGCGCAGCGCGCCCCTCGAGCCGTGGACCTCCAGCCGCAACTCGTCCTCGCTGCCGGTGGCCAGCTTGGTGGCCTCGACCGTGCCCGACGCCCCCGATTGCATCCGCGCCAGGGCAGTGACGCTGTCCTCGACGTCGACCGCGGCGCGCTCGGCCGCGCCGGCGGCGGCCGGGCGCTGGGGATAGGCGATGCGGGTTTCGGCCATGACTGAGTGAAAGGGCCCGATCAGCCAGTCGACCAGGTCGAGGACGTGCGAGCCCAGGTCGGCAATCACGCCGCCCCCGGCCGCGGCCGAGAATCGCCATCGCATGGGAGATTCAGGATCGGCGTTGCCGCCGTGCAGGTAGCAGGCGCGAAACTCCAGGACCTGGCCCAACGCGCCGGCGTCGAGCAATTGCTTGGCCCGCATCGTCGCCGGGTAGAAGCGGTTTTGGAAGGTCATCTGGGCCACGCCGCGGTAATCCCGCAAGGCCGCGCGGACCTCTTCCGCCTCGGCCATGGTCGCCACCAGCGGCTTGTCGCAATAGATGTGCTTCTGCCCGCGCATGGCCGTTAGCAGGGCGGCCTTGTGGAGGTGGTTGGGCGTGCAGATGTCGACGATGTCGATGTCGGGGTTTTCCGTGACGGCGCGATGGTCGGTCGCGGCCACGTCGGCCCCGAGCGTCTGCCGCGCCTTCTCGGCCGTTTCGGCACGGCTGGTCACGACGTGCGTAATGCGGGCCTCCAGCGGCACGGGATCGTAGCACAGCGGCAGGATCCGGTAGCCGTAGGCGTGGACCTTGCCGATCATGCCGAAGCCGAGGATTCCGACGCGGTAAATGTTCATTGCGTTCAAGACCCCAACCGTTCATCGAAAAAAGGAGATTCACCACGGAGACACGAAGAACACGGAGGGGAAAGGAGTAAGTTGCGGCGTAGGGCAACCGGGGGGATAAACCCCCCGGCTCGCTCTCCCTAAATCCCCAAATCCCTTCCTTCCTTTCATCTTTTCAAAATCAGCCGGCGATACTGGCTCCGCCGGTGGGCGACCCGCTCGGGATTCTCCGCCACCACCGACTTCTCGTAGGCGGCGAAATTGCCCTCGAACCAGCGGGTGCGGCCGTTGCCCTCCATGATCAACAGGTGGGTGCAGACCCGATCGAGAAAGAAGCGGTCGTGGCTGGTGATCATGGCGCAGCCGGGAAACTCGACCAGGGCCTGCTCCAGGACCCGCATCGTGTTGACGTCGAGGTCGTTGGTCGGCTCGTCCAGCAGGATGAGGTTGCCGCTGCGGCGGAGCATTTTGGCCAGGTGGATGCGGTTCCGCTCGCCGCCGGAGCACTGGCCGACCTTCTTCTGCTGCTGCGGGCCGCGGAAGTTGAACCGGGCCACGTAGGCCCGCGAGTGCATCGACACCGTGCCCAACTCGATGTGGTCCTTGCCGTCGGTGATCTCCTCGAAGATCGTGTTTTCGTCGTTCAGCGCGTCGCGGTGCTGGTCGACGTAGGAGAGCACGACGTTCTGGCCCAGCTCGATGGCGCCGGCGTCGGGCTGCTCCTGGCCGGTGATCATGCGGAAGAGCGTGGTCTTGCCGGTGCCGTTGGGGCCGATGACGCCGACGATGCCGCCCCGCGGCAGGTCGAAGTTGCAATCCTCCATCAGCTTCAGATAGTCGCCGTTGGAGCGGTAGCCCTTGTTGACGTGGCGGACGCTGAGCACCTGGTCGCCCAACCGCGGCCCCGGCGCGATCTGGATGATCGTCTCGCTCTTAGCGTCGAATTCCTGGTGGGCGGCCAGTTCGTCGTAGGCCTTGATGCGGGCCTGGTTCTTTTGCAGCCGCCCGTGGTGCGAGTTGCGAATCCAGTCCAGCTCCCGCTGCAGCGTCCGCTGCCGCTGATTTTCCTTCTTCTCGGCGATTCGCAACAGTTCAACCTTCTGGGCCAGCCAGGAGGAATAGTTCCCCTCGAAGGGCAGGCCCCGGCCGGACTCCAACTCGAGGATCCACTTGGTGATGTTGTCGAGGAAGTAGCGGTCGTGGGTGACGATGATGACCGTGCCCGGATAGTCGCGCAGCGTCTGTTCGAGCCATTGCACGGTTTCGGCGTCGAGGTGGTTGGTGGGCTCGTCCAGCAGCAAGAGGTCGGGCTTTTCCAGCAAAGCCATGCAGAGGGCCACCCGCCGCCGCTCGCCGCCGGAGAGCAGCCGGACCGGGGCGTCGTCGGGGGGCAGCACGAGGGCGTCGGAGGCGATGTCCAACAGCCGGTCCATCTCCCAGCCGTCACAGGCGTCGATCTTCTCCTGCAATTGGCCCATCTCCTCCATGAGCTTGTCGAGGTCGTCGCCTTCGCCGGGCTCGGCCATGCGGGCGGTGATAGCGTTGAAGCGGTCGATCAGGTCTTGGACCGGCTTCATGGCGGCGCGGAGGTTGTCGCGGACGGTCTTGTCCAATTCGAGCACCGGCTCCTGGGCGACGTAGCAGACGCGCATCCCCTTGGCCAGGGTGGCGGCGCCGTCGATTTCCCGCTCCAGGCCGGCCATGATCCGCAGCAGGGTCGATTTCCCCGCGCCGTTCTCGCCCACCACGCCGATCTTGGCGCCGTAGTAGAACGAGAGGTTGATATTGCGGAGCACGACCTTCTCGCCATAGGCCTTGCTGACGTTGCGCATCTCGAAGATGAACTGCGGGGCCATATTTCGTTTACTTTTGGGACACCAGCAACCACATCGCGCCAGACCCGAAAATCTCACGCAAAGGCGCGAAGACGCAAAGGCGCTAGACGAATTTGGAAAGAAGGTGGCATGACCAAAACGGACAATCGCGGTGGTTGGACCAATCGATAAATGGGCTGTCTTCCTTGCGGCTTTGCGACTTTGCGCCTTTGCGTGAGCTTCTCCGCCGGTAACGATCATACGCCGAGGACGGATTTCGGCAACCGACCTCCTCGCGCGAGGGGGCGGCCGCCGAAACCGCCCCTCTTCTCGCCCGCCCACGTGCAGAGTATAACAGGAACCGCCCGGAGGCGGCAACCGATGCCATTGCTAACGGAAAACCGCCCGGACGCGGCAACCGATCCAATTTCTAAATGGAAAGCCATGCGGAGACGGCAACCGATGCGATACGCTGTGATCCTGGCCGGCGGCGCCGGCACGCGGCTCTGGCCGATGAGCCAAAGCGGGCGGCCTAAACAATTGATCCCCCTGCTCGAGGGCAAGAGCCTGCTGGGCATGGCCTTCGACCGGCTGGAAGGGCTCATCCCGCTGGGCAACCGCTACGTCTGCGCCGCGGCGGAACACGAGGAGGCCATCCTCAGCGGCATCGCCGGACTGGACCGCCGCCGCTTCCTCGGCGAGCCGGAGGGCCGCGACACCCTGGCGGCCGTCGGCCTGGCCGCCGCCGTGCTGGCCGCCGAGGATCCCGAGGCCGTAATCGGCGTCTTCACCGCCGACCACCTCATCGAGCCGGTTGAGCGATTTCAGGCGGTCGTCGCGGAAGGCTTCGCCCTGGCCGAGCGGATGCCGGAGGTCCTGGTCACGTTCGGCATAATCCCGACGGAGCCGGCCACCAGCTTCGGCTACCTTGCGTTGGGCCGCCCGCTGGAGGGCGGGGGCAAGGTGGTGGACCGCTTCGCCGAGAAGCCGCCGGCGGACCTGGCCCGAGAGTATTTTCAAGAGGGTCCCCAGCGGTGGCTGTGGAACAGCGGCATGTTCGTGTGGCGGGCCGCGACGCTCCTGGACTGCATCGGCCGCTACAAGCCGGCGGTGCTCGCGGGCCTTCAGACCGTCGCCCAGCATTGGCACACGCCGCGCCGCCGCAAGGTGCTCGAAGAGGTGTATTCCACGCTGGAGCGGATCAGCGTCGATTTCGCGGTGATGGAGCCGGCCGCGGCCGACCCGGCGGTCACGGTGGCGGCCATTCCCATGCCGGTGCGCTGGCTGGACGTGGGCTCCTGGCCGGCCTTCGCCCGGACGTGTCCCCGCGACGAATGGGAAAACGCCCTGGCCGCGGATCGGCATTTGCTGCTGGACACGTCGAACTGCCTGGTGGTGTCCGATGATGCGGACCACCTGGTGGCGACGATCGGCTGCCGCGACCTGATCGTGGTCCACACGGCCGCCGCGACGCTAGTTTGTCCGGCGGACCAGGCCGAGCGGATCAAGGAGCTTTGCAAGCTGGTGGAGGCGCAATTCGGCAGCGGGTACGCGTAGCGGCGCCGCTCCCCTCTCCCTCCGGGAGAGGGCCAGGGTGAGGGCGATTGGCGGCCGCCCCCGCCGAAGGTAAAGCTGCCTCTTGGAGGCGGATTCGGTTATAATCCGGGCATGGCCGACGCCCCTGAAAATGCCCGCCGCCGCTGGTTCCGGTCTGCGCCGGACCGCTGCGTGCTCGGGCTGCTGGCCCTGGAAGGCTTCCTGCTGCTGTCGGCGTGGTTCCGCTGGTTTCCCTTCAATCAGCACAAGGGCTGGACGGTGCTGATTTGCCTGGCGACGGTTGGGGCCGCCTTGGTGCTGATGTTCCTCTGGTTCCTGGCCGCCTTGGTTTTTCGGCTGCGGTTCCAGTTCAGCATCCTCGCGTTGCTGGCACTGATGCTGGCGGTCGCCATCCCGTTCAGTTGGCTGGCGACGGAGATGCAGCAGGCCGGAAAACAGCGGACGGCGGCGGACTGGATCGTGAAGGCCGGCGGGGTGGTTCGTTACGATTACGAAGGCGGTGTGTTCGCCGTCCAGAGGCCCATCGCCGAACCACCCGGGCCAGCCTGGCTGCGGAAGCTGCTGGGCGACGACTATTTCGCGGACGTGACGGAGGTCCTCCTCGGCGGCGCCCAGGTTGACGACGCCGGGCTGGAACACCTCAAGGGATTGACCCAAATCCAAGTGCTTTTGTTCGACCGCACCAAGGTCAGCGACGCGGGCGTGAAGAAACTTCAGCAGGCATTGCCGAAGTGCCAGATCTTGCGATGACGCGAAAGGCGAGGTAGCCCACGTCGGCGTGCCCCAGGATCGAAAGACGGCCCGCGGCGGGCGGTAGCGACGAGCCACCGCCACGCCGCGTGGGCACCATCAGGTTTCGGTAAGGTCACTTCCCCATTCGCACCGTCTGGCCGAAGGGCGGCCCCGCTCCGCTATCCGCTGTCAGGGCCCAAAGCACCGGCAGGCCGGGATCGTCGCCCCATGACGTGTAGCCATCCGTAGAACCCATCGGCCCGTCCCCCCCGACGCAGTCGGGGGGCTTTTCCGGAACGCCTCATCTGCGATCCTTCAGCACCCCCCTCACTTCAGCGCGATGCTCCGCGCCAGCGGCTTCAACACGTTCTCGATCACCTGCCGGTCGAGCATCTCCTGGCACACCTGGTTCAGCCGCTGGAGCGTGTCGACAAACGTGGCGTCGGGGCCCAGGCTGCCATACTGCCGGGCGGTGACGTACACGCTGAGCTGCTCTTCCGGATAGTCGCCGGTGCGGACATGGTAGGCGCTGGTGCGGGTCTCGATGCTGAGGCGAAACTGGATGCGGCACTCCTCGTCCAGGGCCACCGTGAGCGAAGGCTCGCTATTGATCACCGTGGCCCCCGGAATGCCAACCGCCCACTCCAGCGCCGGACTGACCCCCAGGGCCTCGGCCACCAACTGGTTCTGATTGCCCCGATAGGTGAAGTCGAAGCCGTAGAGCAGGTCGAGGGCCTCGCAGTCCAGCGGGCTGACCGAGAGCATGTAGGGGGCCAGTTCCAGCACCAGGGCGTGTTGCTGGAGCACGCCCTCGATCGAGGCCGGGTTGACCTGGCCGGAGCAGACGCGGCGGGGCTCGATCGTACACCAGCGATAGTTGCCCTTGTCCTTGTCCTCCTCGAGGACGAAATCGCCGCGGTCGCGGCAATAGAAATTCCGCATGGTGGGGTAGGTTTTCCGCACCCGCTCGAAGAAGTGCAAGACCGTCTCTCGGTTGGTGGGAAGCTCCATCTCCGTGCCGAGGTTCATGTTGATGTAGAAGTCGTCGCAGAGCGAGTCGTAGGGGTTCATGCGCAGGTCTCGGCGAGGTACAATTCAAGGCTAGCCAATGCCCCCAGTATAGGTCTGGCCGGCGGGCATTGTCAAAGCCCCCTCCGCCCGTGCGGGGGAAACCAGACCGGGGAGCCAAGGGGCGAGATCGCATGTCCACGACGACGAAAACGCCCGATGCGTTGTCGGTTTTTCCCAGCGCCCTGGGCTGGATGGCCCTGGTGAGCCGCGGCGGCGCGATCGTGGCCCTGAGCTTCGGCCACCGGGGACGCAAGGCGGCCATCGAGGCCGCGCGTGCCACTGCTGGCTCGTCCAGCAGTGCCGGAAGCACGGTTGGACAAGCCAACCGTGGCACCCGTCACTTCGCGTCGCTGGTCCGCCGCCTGCAAGCCTACGCCCGCGGCCGGAGCGACGACTTCCGCGACCTGCGGATCGACCTGGGCCGCTGCACGGCGTTTCGGCGCCGGGTCCTGGCCTGCTGCCGGCAGGTCGGCTACGGCCGCACGGTCAGTTATGGGCAGCTTGCCGCGAAGGCCGGCGTGCCGCGGGCCGCCCGCGCCGTGGGCAACTGCATGGCGGCCAATCCGCTGCCGCTGATCGTCCCCTGTCATCGGGTGATTGCCGCCGATGGTCGCCCCGGGGCCTACTCCGCCCCCGGCGGGACGCGCATGAAGCGCCGCCTGCTGGCCATGGAACGGGCGCGACAATCTGGCGTAGAAACGTAGCCGGTTTCTTGATACGCTCAAAGCAACTGCACGGCCTCGGAAGAGTCGCGCAAGATTACCCACTTTCTCACTTTTACCCCCGTTCACGCGCGTGACCATCGCATCCGCACCGATCCACGAACTTTCCTTGGGCGGCCCGACCGACCCTTTGGAGGAGTTGGCCTTCCGCGAGGGCCGGAATTATGACGCCTATCTCGTCACAGAGTCTGGCTGGGAGCGATTCTGGTTGCCGGACCGCCGCGGCGTGGTGGCCATGGTCCGCAAGGGGAAGTATTTGCACGTTGCCGGCGGGCTGCTTGCCCCGCCGCAGCACAAGCGGGAACTCTTGCAAGAGTTGTTGGCCTATGCGGCCGCCCGGCAACTCGTGCTCACCTTCTTCAACGTCGCCGAAGACGAATTGCCGCTGCTGCGGAGCTTCGCCTTCCAGGCGACCAAGTGGGGCGAAGAGGCGCTGATCGACCTGCGGGCCTGCACCTGGGCGGGCCGCGGCTACCAGTGGGTCCGCCGGCAATCGAGTTTCTGCCTGCGCCACGGCCTGGCGGTTTCCGAGTGCCGGCGCGGGGCGATGACGCCCGACCAATGGGACGACCTGATCAGCGAGATCCAAGCGATCTCGCCGCTGTTTCTCGCCAAGAAGCCGCAGGCGGGCGAACTGCAATGGCTCCAGGGGCATTTCGACCCGGAACACCTGGGCCGGAGGCGAATCTTCATCGCCCGCGCGCGGCATGGGGCCGGCCGGATCGAAGGGTTTCTCGTCTGCAATCCTTGCCGGCAGGGGGCCCTGTGGGCCATGGAGACGTATCGGCAGCGTCCCGACGCCGTCCTCGGGACCATCCCCTTCCTCATGCACCAGGCCATGCAAACGTTTCAGGGCGAGGGCGTGCCGCGGGTCTCCTTGTGCCTGATCCCGGGGTTGCGGTGTCAGGCGCCGTTGGCGGGAGACAGCCGCCTGGCCCGTTGGGGCCTGACGCTGGGCACCCGGTACTTCGGCCTGGTTTTCGATACGACGGGGGCCTACCACTTCAAGACCCGATTCCGCCCGTATTTCGAAAATCGTTACTTGTGCGTCCACCCGCGGGTGACGCTGGGGTCGTCTTGGGCCCTCATTCGACTGCTGGGCGTTCTCCGCCTGGACATCGGCAAGGTCGTCAGTCTTCTGGCCAGCCGATGGAAGAAGCGGGCATCGCGGGCGACGCTTCGCACGCCCGAGTCGCCGGCACTCTAAGGAACTGCCTCAGAACAAGTTGTCTGTTCTCGAGGGAACACCAATCCTCGCTGATCCACACTGATGGAAACAATCAGCGAAGATTAGCGAGAACCAGTGTTCCCCTGTTGTCTCGGGGCTCTAGGTAACTTGAGCAAGTTCTCGTGACGCGGACCTAAACTGGCGCGGTCTGTAAAACCTTGCCGATTGGGCAGAATTTCACGAGTTTGCCGGTTTTGCGGACGATATACCCCCTATGAGCCTGCACCGTCTCGGTACGCGGGGCTGCGGGTTCGCGTGTTCTCTTGTGCAAAAGCTCTTTTCGGGAAAGGAATTAAGGTGATTCGACCGCACTTTTTCCTGGCCATAGTTCTGAGTGCAACCGCCGGCGCGCCGGCCTTGGCCTACGAGCCCACGGGGGAGTCCGCCGCCAGTGATCGCGGTTCCCGGGAGGCCAGCCCCCCCTCGTATGGCGGCAAGCTGAAGTGCAACGACGCCGACAAGGACGGCACGGCGCCCTATGTGCTCGTGGACAAATGGGGAATGGTCCAGAGCTACGTGCGGCCGGACCCGGGCCTGGACCTGCAGCCCTACGTGGAGCGGCAGGTGTGGATCCAGAGCGCCGGCACGGTGGCGCGCTTCGACGGCACGCAGTGCATCAAGGCCGCCGCGGTCAGTTTGAGCGACCGCCCGGCGACTGCCTTGCGCTGGCTGCCCTATCGGCCCGCCCCGTCCCAAGCCAATGCCCCCGAGCGACCCATCCGCCAAACGGCCTATGAAGAGCCGGCGGCGAAATCGCCGGGAGAGCGGATTCCGGCGCCGCAGCCGATCCCGAGTTCCGGGGCGGACGCGGCGGCGGTGCCCGAGCCTGCCCAGATGCCTCCCGTGCCCGACTACAGCGGCGATGACGGCCCGGACATGATGCCCGGACCGGGGCCGGCGGGACCTTGCGGGGGTTGTCCGCAGCGTTGCGGGCCGCAGTGCGGCTGTCCCTCGTGCCGGTGTTGCTGCCCGGTGGCGCCCTATTGGGTCGGGGTGGACACGTTGCTGTGGTGGACGCGGGGGATGGAAACGCCGGCGCTCGTCACGAGCGGGCCCTCGGCGAGCCAGCCCGGCTACCTCAACTCGCCGGGCACGGTCATCCTTGCCGGAGGCGGTCGCATCCTGGATGGCGTGCAGGCCGGCGGCGGGTTGCAGGTCGGCATGTGGCTGAATGACTGCGGCACGGTGGGCTTCCAGGGCGACTTCCTGGCGCTGGGCGGCGACTCGTATGAGTTCAACGCGTGGTCCAGCGGCAACCCGATCTTGGCGCGGCCCTTTTTCGACACCGCCCCGACCGAGAATCAACAGAACGTCGAGTTGGTCGCCGAGCCCGGCGTCATCGCCGGCAACGTCAACGTGGCTGCCAGGACCTGGTTCGAGATGGCCGGAGTGGACTTCCGCGTCTACCTGGGCGGCTGTGAACATTGCTGGTCGTCGCCCTGCGATCCCTGCACGACGAACCGCAGCGGCTGGCGCCTCGACATGTTGTTGGGCTACCGTTACCTCCGCCTCCAGGACCGTCTCGACGTCACCGAGGGACTGACCTCGGTGGGCGGCACCGAAGCGAATCCCACCTCCAACTCGTTCTACGTGCAGGACGGATTCGCCACCAGGGACCAGTTCAACGGCGGCGAGGTCGGCCTGCTGTGGACCATGCACCGCAATCGTTGGTCGTTGGAAGTGACGCCCAGGCTCGCCTTCGGCACGACCCATGAAACTGTCTCAATCAACGGCAGCACGGTGACCACCGACTCCACCGGCGCCAGCACCGTTTCCCAAGGCGGCTTGCTGGCGCTGCCGACCAACATCGGCAACTACTCGAAGAACGAGTTGGCCGTGGTGCCGCAGATCGGGCTGACGCTGGGCTACCAGTTGACCCCCCGCCTCCAGGCCACCTTCGGCTACTCGTTCCTCTACTGGAGCCGCGTGGCGCGGGCCGGCGATCAGATCGACTTCAACGTCGACGATCGCAATATTCCGCCCCCGGTGACCGGCGGCGGCCCCGATCCCAAGTTCACCTTCAATCAGACCAGCTTCTGGGCCCAGGGGCTCAACTTCGGACTCAACTATCACTGGTAACAGGAGGCTTGGTCCTCGTGGCCGTCAAGTCTGGCTTAAGCGGTGCAACCGATAAAACCGAAAGAACACAAGAGCTAGTCGGTACCTGCCGACCCGGTCGGGAAAGATAGGCAAAGTAACGACGACTCTACGGAGGACCGTGGTGGGCACTGCCCACCCTAACTACCGCAAATTACCCATTCGTCAGGCAAGGTCAAGTCTCGGACCTAGGGAGCATAACGATGTCTCGCAAATCATCGCCTCATTCGCCGTGGTCGTGGTTGGACGCGGTTGCGGAACTCTTCGGCACGCCGACGCGGAAGGCCTTCCGGCAGGGCCGGGGGCGTGGCCAGCGGCGGACGCTGCGGTTGGAGCCCTTGGAGAGCCGCAACTTGCTCTCGGTCAGCGTCCCGGCGGCCATTAGCGGCGTGGCTTACTACGATGCCACTGGGTCCGGCCTGACGGCCAGCAGCCAGCGCCTCTCCGGCGTCACGGTCCAGCTTTGGCTCAACGGCGGCAGCGGCCTGATCAACGGACTGCCCGGCGGCAACGATACCCTCCAGGCCACCACCACCACAAACGCCAACGGCAACTACCAGTTCACCGACCTGGCGATTGGCACCTATTACGTCGAACAACTGCCGGCCCCCGGCTACGTGCTGGGCACGGGCCAAGGCGTCGCCACCGTGAACATCACCTCCAGCGCGCTGACAGGAACCGCCGGACTGGTCATCGACTCTTTCAGCGCCACCACGCAAACGGCCAGCGCCGCCTATCCGAGCGGGGCCGGGGGCACGTCCTATTCCACCGCCACCGAGGCCATCGGCGGCGCCCGCGACATGACGGTCCAACTCACCTCCGCCCACGGCGCGGTGTCGTTGGGCGCCAACAGCACCACGCCCGACGCGCTGGACTTCACCACCGGTCCCGGCGCCGTCGGCACCGGCCAGGTCGTCTGGCAGGGCCAGGCGTTCGGCGAATATGCCGTTGGCCCCGGCGAGTTGCGGAACCCGAGCGGATTGAACGGCATCGACCTGACCAGCGCAGGGGCCAGCACCGGGATCGAACTCACCGTCGGCGGCGATCACACCGGCACGGCCGTGCTGACGATTTACACGGACGCCGGCGACTGGTCGTCCGCCACCTTCACGATTCCCAACACCAACGACGGCACGGCCACCCAGCAGGTGTTCGTGCCCTTCTCGAGCTTCACGGTCGGAAGCGGCAGCGGCGCCACGTTCAGCAACGTCGGCGCGATTGAATTGACCGTCACCGGGCCGGCCGCGATGGACGCCCAGGTCGGGACCATCGACGCCGTCGGCCCCACCGTGTTCACCGAGAATTTCGCCAACTCGGCCCAGACCGACCTGGCCATCGTCAAAGCCGCCGCGCCCAGCCCCGTGGTCGCCGGCACGCAGCTCACCTACACGTTCACCTCGACGAACAACGGGCCGTCCAGCGCCACCGGCGTGACCGTCACCGATACGCTCCCCGCCGGCGAGACCTTCGTCTCGGCCACCACCAGCCAGGGCACCACCAGCTTCGCCAACGACACTCTGACCGTGACGCTCGGCAACATGGCCAGCGGCGGCACCGCCACCACCACCGTGCTGGTCGACGTCGCCTCGTCGGTCACCGGAACCCTGACCAACACGGCCACGATCAGCGGCAACCAGCCCGATCCCAACTTGACCAACAACACCTCCACGGTCACGACACCAGTCACCCAGGAGGCCGACCTGGCCATCGTGAAGAGCGGCAGTCCGGACCCGGTCGATGCCGGCAAACCGCTGACCTACACGCTGACGGCCACGAACAACGGGCCGTCGGACGACACCGGAGTGACCGTTGTCGATACCCTGCCGGCCGGCGTGACCTACGCCTCGTCCACCAGCACGCAAGGCAACAGCAGCGGCGCGGGCGCAACGGTTACCGCCAACTTGGGCAACCTCGCCAGCGGCGCCACCGCGACCATCACCATCGTCGTTAACGTGGCTTCGACGACCACCGGGACCATCACCAACACGGCCACGATCAGCGGCAACCAGCCCGATCCCAACCTGGCCAACAACACCGGCACCTGCCTGACCGACGTCAGTCAGCCCATCATCATCAACCAGGTCCCGACGGTGGACCTGGCCATCGTCAAATCGTACAGCCCCGCGACGGTCTACGCCGGCGACACGTTCACTTACACGCTGAGCATCATCAACAACGGTCCCCAGGGCACCGTGGGCGACGTGACCGTCACCGATCCCCTGCCGAGCGGTGTGACGTTCGTCTCCGCGACTGCCAGCAAGGGATCGCCGACCTTCTCCAACGGCATCGTGACCGACGACCTGGGCACGATGGCCTACGAGGCAACGGCCACGGTGACGATCATCGTCCGCGACACCGCGCCGTCTGGCACAACCCTGACGAACACGGGCACCGTCAGTGTCACTTCCCTCGACGACGATACCGATCCGGCCAACAATCAGTCCACGGTCCAGACGTTGATCAATTCCCTGCCCTCGAAGCGGCAGTTCCTCGGCCGCTAGGGCCAGGGGTACTCGGCCGGCTTGGTGAGTTCAGGCGTTTCGGCAGTTCCTCGGCCACTAGGGCCAGGGACCAGGGGCTGGGAAAAGCCCCCGGACTGCGACCGGGGGGTCTGGCTCCGGGGGCTTGCCAGCCGATCCGTCTCTGGTATCCTTAAGGGTTGTGGTTCTTGCGGGAAGACCTTGCGCCCATAGCTCAATTGGATAGAGCGTCGGTCTACGGAACCGAAGGTTAGAGGTTCAAGTCCTCTTGGGCGTACTTGTAACGCCATAAACTGCAAAGGTTTATGGCGTTTTTCTTTTGTGGATTCTGTATCCAACCGCGGGTGCTTCCGCCCGCGGTGTGTCTCATTTTGCCTGTCCTCGGACTTGCCCGCTCCCGGCAGCCGTCTTCGGCGGCGCCCGGCAGTCACTCGCTGGTGCCGCCGTGCCAGTTGTTGGTCTGGAACGGCGAGGCGGGCAGCCCCTCCTTGTTCATCAGGTTCGGATTGGCCACGTTCCGCCAGCCGAAGCGGGCCTGGGTGGGCGCGGCAACTCCCTTGGCTTGGACGACGACCGTGTCGCCGTCGATGGTGGC
>JBKQVT010000172.1:0-21079 GCA_052139835.1 Thermoguttaceae bacterium | reverse complement strand
GAGGGCGGAAGGGGGAAGGACGCGCTGGCGCGGAAGCGGGCGTTTTTCAGTGTTCCTTCCCCCTTCCGCCCTCCGCCTTCCGCCTTCCTCCTAATCCCTCTTCGCTCCCGCCGAATACCACTGCTTCCAGCGGTGAATCTGTTCGGCGGTGCCGACCGGTGCGCCGTCGGCCGCCGCGGCAACGTCGCGGCCGACCGCCCTGGGCAGACTCAGCAGCGCGGCGCGGCTGACCGTCCCGCGGGGATCGTCCAAGAGCCGCACCAATGCGGCGGCGAAGATGGGGTTGCCCAGCGCGCCCATCGCGCGGGCGGCCGCGGCGCGAATGTCCGGGGTCTCGCTGTAGGTCATCCGCTCCAGGGCGGGCACGCCGCCGGCGTCGCCCAGCCGGACCAGGGCGCAGGCCGCCTCAAGCTGGACCTCCTCGTTGTCGCTGCGGAGCAATTGCCGCACCGGCCGCGGGTCGTCGATGCGGCCGACGGCGGCCAGCGCCCGCAACGCGCCGATGACCACGGCCTGGCTGGAATCTTGCAAGGCGGGCAGGAGCACGCTGACGTAGGCGGGACTGGGATGGGCGGCCAGGTGCTGGCACGCCCGGCGGCGGACCTCGTCGTCCGGATGGCTCATGGCGGCACAGGCCAGCCGGGCCGCCGGCTCACTGGCGTCGCCGGCCACCGCGGTGAGCACGTTTTGCCAGACCAGCGGATCGCTCTCGGCGGCCACCTGCTGGCTGAGCCGGTAGACGGCCAGCCGCGGCAACGGCGCACTGCGAGTCGAGGCGAGCAATTCGTCGGCCGCCTGGCGCCGCCCCGCGACGTTTTCCGACGCCAGGCGGGCCAGCGTGGCAAAGACCGGCTGATACCGCGGCAGCACCTCGCGATAGACGGCCTCCGGCAGGTTTTGCCCGCGCTCGATCGCCAGTTGCTCCAAAGCCTCGACCAGCCCGGGGCCAAACTGCTTCAGCCCCCGCAGGTCCTGCCGCCGGAGCAATTCCGCGACGCGATCGACCTGTTCGGGCATGACCTTGACCCGCGGGCGCGGAGCGGCAAGTGCCTGGCGGAGGGCCTCCTGATCCACGGGGCTGAACTGCTCTCGAAAGCGCGCCTGGAGCTTGTCGAGGAGTTGCTGGCGGCGGGAAAGGGGGCCTTCGACGGGGAATTCGACCGCCGGCGGCCACCGCGCGGCCAGCTCTTCGGCAGCGCTTTTGCGGATGATGAAGGCGCTCTTGCCCATGGCCGTCAGCAGCAGCGATCCGGCCCGTTCCAACGGCCAGCGGGCCAGCGCGGCCACGGTCGCGTGCTGCACCTCGACGCTGGGGTCGTCGAGCAATTTGGCGGCTACGGCCGCCGCGTCGCGGTCCCAGTAGGCCCCCAGGGCGTGGGCGACCTCGATGCGGACCCGCCACGAGCCGTCGCCGGCCGCCTCTAGGACGGCTTTCTTTGCCCCGGCGCGGGCCAGGGCGCGGGCCGCCTCGGCGCGGACGCCGTCAATGCGGTCCTTCATCAACTCCTTGAGTTGGGCCTGTGACTCGGGGTCGCCCAGAACGCCCAGCCCGGCCATCGCCGCAAAACGCACGCGGACTTCGGTGTCGCGGAGGGCCGCGGCGAGGAACTGTCGGACCTGGCCGTGGCGGCGGGCCACGAGGGTCTCCAAGGCGGCGACCCGCACCCGCCAATCGCCGTGGGTGCGGAGGTCGGCCGCTTGGGGCGGCAGGGGGCCGCGGCTGGCCGCCCAGGCGTGCAACGCCTCGATCAGCACCGCCGGCGGCGTGGCGCCCAGCGCGGCGGTCAGCCGCGGCTCGGCCGCGGCGTCGACGTGCCGGGCCAGGCCGCGGACCAGCTCGGCGTGCAACTCGGCGATGTACGCGGAAGCCGCGGCGCGCCTCTTGGCCGCTGCTTTCCTGTTCACCCCGTACTGATCGGTCAACTCGCGGAGCAGGGGAAGCACTTCGGGGGCGTCGAGGAAGGCGAGGGCCTCGACGGCCGCGCAGCGCATGGCCAGGCGCAACTGGGGGGCGCGCACGGTGGCCGCCAGCCGCGGGGCGGCGGTGGGGTCCCCGAATCGCGCCAAGCCGATGGCGGCGTTGCCCGCCATCACCGGGTCCTTGTCGGCCAGCAGCGGCCGCAGATCGACGCGTTGCCCGGCCGGCCGGCTCAAGAGGTCTTCCAGGCCAGGCTGGCGCCAATGGTAGGGCGAGGGCGCGGTCTCGGCATCCAGCGGCGGGACGGCTTGAACCCACTGGCCCGCGGCCAGTACGGCGCGATCGGCGGCGGTGGCGGGGACGGTGGCCGCCGGGGCCGGCTTTTGCAGGCCGCCGGCCGGAGGGTCCTTCGCTGGTGGCCCAGCGGGCTGGGGAGCGAAGATCGAGCCGCGGCAGCCGATGGCCGCCAGCAAGATGAGCAGGCACGCCGGCACGTGTGCCGCCGGCGGCGCGTTGGCCCGGCGTCGAGGGAATGCGTGTGACACTTCAGGCAAATCCTTTTGCCGCGGTGCGTGTTTTGTATGCGTCCCTACTTCCGCAAGCCTCGCAAGGCCGCCACGATTGGCTCGCGGCCTTCCTGCAAGGTGTCCGCAAGGGCGCTGTTGGTATCCTGCGCGTGCGTGTCGACCGCCTTCCTCAGCGCGACAACCGCCTTCTTCAGGTCCTCGGCTGCCGAGTGATGGGCCTTGTCGGTGCCCACCACCGCGCCGGCCAGACCGTCCAGGACGCCGGCCAGCCGCGCCTTCAATCGCTCGGGATCGACCGGCGAATTCTCGGCCTTGACGGCGGCGAGGGCCAGTTGTCCCAGGGCGGCGGCCCAGACGCCGGGATCCTTCGCGTCGCTGAGTTTCAGGGCCTTCATGCCGCGGGCCACTGTACACCGCACGTCCAGCGACGCACCGGCGTCGCCGGCTATCGCCGCGAGCCCCGCGGCGAACTTGCTGTTCTCCTCGGGGGTACCCAACAGGCCGACGACCTCGGCGGCCTGGGCCAGAACCCAGGCCCGGCCCACGGCTTGCCCTTCGGTGGCCGCCTTCAGCTCCAGCAGGTCCAGCATCGACTTGACCAGACGCCTCGGGTCGGTCGTGTCGCTGATCCCCAGGGCCACGTGGCGGAGGATGCCGACCATGGCCGCCACCCTGACCGCTTCGAGCTGCTTCGGGTTCTCGACGCACTTCCGCAGCACTTCCAGGGCGGCCGGCAGCGGCGTGGGTTTTTGGCCGGGGAGGAAGACCTCTTGGGCGTTGAGGTCGCCGATCATCAGCGCGGCGTTGATCCGCACCACGGGGGCAAAATCCGCAGCGTGGCCGTCCGCCGGATTCTGATTGTTGACCAGGCCCTCCATGAAATTCAGCACCAGGCCAGCGAGCTTGTCGTGGACCTGCGTGTCGCCCGTGGGGACCTTCTTCGCCAGCTCTTGGCGGAGCTTCTTGCGAAACTCGGGCAACTTCAGCCCGTACGCTTTTCCGGTAAAATACAAGGGAAGGTAGTACTCGTTGTAGTAGGCGGCAAAGGCGTCCTCTTCCTCCTTCGACTGGAAGGTGCCCTTGGTCAATATGGGCTGCACGCTAACGGCAGTCGACCTCGTCTTGTCGACGGGCAGCTCTTCATACCCCCTGTCGTTCACACTGGCCTCCTGCGCCGGGGCGAACGCGGAAGCGAGGACCCAGAGCGCAAAGACCGACGACAACAGGGCGGCCGAGCGGACCAGAGGAAAACCAGGGGAGCGGGAATTCACGATGCCAATTGACCTAAAAAAGAGGACGCCAGCCAACTTAGGGAACACAGATACAATGTATAGGCTACCAATGATGAATAAGGCTTGTCAAGCTGGATCGAGGCGGTACCCGTCCGGCGGGGGTCATGCTAGCATCACCCGCTCCGGCGGCACCAGCTCGTCGCGGCTGGGCGTGCGGACGGCGGTCTGGTAGCCCCCGCGCAGCGCGGCCGCACTCCAGCGGCCGCTACGATCCAACGCGATGATCGCCACCTGGTGCCCGTCGCCCAACGGGTAGCTGTCCATGATGCGTTGGAGGACCTCGACGGCGGCCTCCAGCGGCGCGGCGCCGCGGCGCATCGCCTCGACCGCCAGAAATGTCCCGCAGACGCCCATGACCAGCTCGCCCAGGCCGGTGGCCACCGCCGCGCCGACGCGGGGATCGACGTACAGGCCGTGGCCGATGATGGGGGAATCGCCCACGCGGCCGGGCACCTTGAAGGCCGTCCCGCTGGTCGAGCAGGCCCCGGCGAACCCGCCCGCCGCCTCCATCGCCAAGACGCCCACGGTATCGTGCGAAGCGCCGGCGCCGCGCGCAGCAGGATCCGCCGCGGCGGCCAGAGAGTCCACCGGCCTTTTCTCCTCGATATTGGCCGGCGGGAAATAGGCGGCGTGGTCGGCGCAGCGGGCCGCCACGTGCTCGGCGATCCATTTCTCCCATGCCGAGCGCGCCGGGGCGGTAAGCAGATCGGCCGGCGCCATGCCGTGGAGTTGGGCAAAGCGGTCGGCGCCGTCGCCGGAGAGCATGACGTGGTGCGTCTTTTCCATGACCAGCCGGGCGATGGAAACCGGATGCAGGAAGCGCCGCACACAGCAGACCGCGCCGCATTGCGAGGGAGATCGCATGATCGCGGCGTCGAGGCTCACTTCGCCCCCTCGGTCCGGATAGCCCCCCAGGCCGACGCTCATCACGCGGGGGTCGGCCTCGCTGGCACGGCAGGCCTGCTCGACGGCGTCGAGGCTCGAAGGGGTAGCGGCGGTCAGATAAGGCCAACCCGCCGCGTTGGCGCGCTGGCCGAAGCTCCAAGTGCTCAGCAGAATGGGTTCGGGCATGATGGGGAAGGAGTTAGAAGTTAGGAGTCAGGAGTTAGAAGTCGGGAGTCAAGAGTCAGAATGGAGGGATCTGCCGCGTCAGTTCCTTCTAACTCCTAACTTCTAACTCCTCGCTTCTAGTTCAGGGGTGTGATACGTTCCATGTTCCGTCGGGCGCCAGGCGGAGGCGGACGCCTTGGCCGCGGCCGGGCAGCTCGACGGTGACGGCGCCGTCGGGGCTGCTGGCGGTGCGCACTGCCGCGGCCAAGTCCGCAGCCGGCGTCTGCGGCGCGTGCGGCACCAACACGCTGACGAACTGCACCGGCCGGCCCGCCTTCAAGGTCTCCTTGGCAAAGACCGTATAAGGGGCGAAGACCGCAGGCGGCTTCCTGCCCGACCAGAGCGCCACGGTCTCGACGCCGCAGGTGCGGCCCGGCGACGGGCCAAACCACACCAGCAACTCCTCTGGGCCGGACGCATTATACCAATTCGCGCCGCTTTGGGGCATGGCACGCAGGTGCCAAAGCGGGCCCGCCTGCCAGCCGTCGGCTGCCGGCCCGGGCTCGAGGCGGTCGCAGACCACCAGCGGCCCCTCGGACAGCAGCACCATCCGCCGCCACAGCCGCGTGCCGGCGGTGAACCAGTCGGCGGCGTGAAATTGGCCGTACTGGTCGCTGCCGCGGGCTGCCACGGCCGCCGCCGTGATTTCCGCCCCCAGCGGCCGTAGCACCACGTGGAAATCGGTGGGCGATTGATCGACCCGGAAGATCAGCGAATTGCTCCAACCCTCCGCGACCCCCTCGATCTTCCAGGTGAACTTGAAATGGTCGTAATCGCGGAGCGAAAAGGTCGTGTCCAGCCCGTCGCACCAGAGGAAACTGGTGCCACCGCGAAGCTGGGCCTTCAGCGCCGTTCGGCCGGGGACCGAGCCGGCGACCAACTCCTGCCGGCCGCCGTGCCAGCGGCGCCGGCCGCGGAAATCATCCAGCGGCAATTCCCCCTTCGGTCCGTTGAGGCGGAGGTCCTCCACCGTCAGGTCCACCGGCTCGTCCTCCGCCACGCGAAAGGTGAGCTTGTCGAAGTGGCGGCGATTGGGGTCGGCGTCCGCCGCCGGCAGGGGCAATCGCTTGGCGGGCAAGGAAGCCTCGTGCCATACGCCCAGCGCGGAAAAGGTGTCAGGAACGGTTGGTGCGTAGCCCCCGGAGGGCCCTTCGAGCAAACGGTTCCTGACACCTTTTCCGTCGTGCGGAAAGGGCTCGGCAGCCGGCGAGAGGAAGAGCAAATTGGCCTGCTGGGCCGCCCGGTTATGATACCCCAGACCATGCAAAAGCGGCACGTCCTGGTATTCGTAGTAGAGGAGGGCCCCCAGTTGATCGTCGTGGGCATGGAAGCCGCGGGCGAAGAGTTCGCACATCGCGAAGGGCGCGCCGGGTTGCCGCGAGGGGGCCAAGAGCAGCTTGTCGGCGACCGCGTCGCCTCCCGGCTCACGGCGCCTGCTCACGGCGCTGGCGGCGGCGGGGGGCCGCGGCGTCAAGCGAGTGTCGCGCCATTGATCGGCCAGGCACAGCGCGTAGGCCGAGGTCATGGCGTCCAGCGCAGGTGCGGAAAAGGTGTCAGGAACCTTTTGTGCGTAGCCCCCGGAGGGCCCTTCGGGCAAAAGGTTCCTGACACCTTTTCCGCGTGGGGAGGACGAGGAGCGTTGGCAGGCGGCCTGGAACATCCGCACGGCGGCCCAGCGATCGCCGGCGTCGTGGTAGAGGGCCCCCGCCCGCTCCAGGGCACAGACCCAGGTGCCCCAAGCATGGAACATGCCCCACTCGGCGTCGCCGGAATCGCCGTATTCCGGCATCGCCCCCCAGGGACTGACCTGGTCGCGGAAGCGGTCGAACATCGCCCGCAAACGCGGTTCCTGGAGTTGATCGTTATGGTCCAAGGCGTCGGCCAGCAGGAAGAGGTAGGTCAGGGCAATGCCGTTGTAGGCGGCGGCGTTTTCGTTCATGTCGCCTTGCCGCCGCCACTGGTTCCAGACCGCCTCGGCCGAACGGCGCCAGGAGGCGGCCTCGGGCAGTTCCGGCAGGGTCTTGGCGGCCCAGGCCAGTCCGGCCGCCCGTGCAAAGGCCTGGTTGAAGGTCCCTTCTTCCTGGGCGAAATAGGCTTCGCGGGCGAAGCCGCGGAAGCGCCGCTGGAACTCGGCGTCCAACTGCCCGCCGCTGCGGAGCAGCCGATAGGCGTCGATGATCGGGCAGGCGGAAAAGAAGCACATCCGCGTCCAGGGTTTGCCCGGCCGGTGCTGGAGTTCCCACACGTCCAGCAGGGCGGTGAGCCGCTGGCAGGCTTCTTCGGCATACTCGGCCCGGCCGGTCCACTGCCACAGCCGCGCCGCCACGGCCGTCTCTTCACAGAAGCCTCGCAGCGGTCCCTGGGCGATGCGGTCGACGAAGTTGGGACGCTTTCCCGCCAGGGGGATGGGCACATAGCGGCACACCTGGCCGCGATAATCGGGCTCACTCGGCGCTGTCGCCGCGGCCGGACGCGGCAGGGTGCAAACAGCGGCCGCCAGAAGGACGGCCCACGGTAGTTTGCGGCACAACGGCGACATGGGACTCCATTGTAACAGAAACGCGGCCGGGCGAGTCGCCGGCGGACACCTGTCCCCGGGCCCTCGGAGCATCCACAACTACCCCCCCCTGGGACAAGGTACGGGGGCTTTCTCCTCGCCAATTCCCGACCCTTTTTCAGGGCCGCACTTCCCAGAACCTGCCCGTTGCGATATGCTAATAGATGGAGGGCAGCCGGGCGGACCCCAGGAGCCGGGCCGGACCGGTGCAGGCCAGGGGCGGGCGAAGGAGAACGAGGCATGATCAAGACAAGAAAAAGCGGACGTGGATTCACGCTGATCGAGTTGCTGGTGGTCATCACGATCATCGGCATCCTGGTGGGCCTGTTGATCCCCGGCGTGATGAGCGCCCTGGAGGCGGCCCGCCGGATCCAGTGTGCGAACAACCTTCATCAAATCGCCTTGGCCTGTCAGGCCTATGAAACCGGCAACAAGATCTACCCCTTGAATTGGGGCCTCTCAGCCAGTTGCGGCAGCTACGACTCGACGAATCTGGTCACCAGCTCCATCGGCCAGCCCGCGAACCTCAGCACGACCCTCGCTACGTCGACGACGGGCAATAGCTGGATGACCATGATCCTGCCGAACCTGGACGGGCTCCCCCTCTACCAGAGCGTGGCGTTCGGCTACGGCATGGGCGCTTCGGGCACGAACACAATTACCGGCCTCAGCTACAGCAATTCGACGGCGGCGACCACGATTGTGCCGACCTTCGTTTGCCCCTCGGACAACTGCCACGGCCAGGCCTTCAACGACAGTGCGGGAGTCGTTTCCAATCCTCCTTACGATCCGGTTGCTCGGAGACAACCCTACTGGGCCACCACCAACTACAAGGCGTGTAGCGGCATGAATTGGTCTTGGTCCTCGATTCCCGCCTCGCCCTCCACGGTAAGCCGTACCCCCCTTGTCTCGGCCATGGGCCGCAATGCCGGCGACTACGACGGCATGGAGCATGGCAACGGGTTCATTTGTCGCGACGCCACCCTCGTGTCCGCCGGCACGGGGGCCGCGCAGCCGACGCCCCCCTGCGGGAGCATGGATATCCGCGACGGGGCCAGCAACACCTTCGCCATCGGCGAGACCATACCGCAGTTCTGCCCGTGGTCGCTCTGGTACTGGTTCGACGGCGTGACAGCCACCTGCGCGCTGCCCTTGAACTATAAGGGCGCGATGGCGCCTTACGGCTCCGCTTCCAATTCGAGCTACCTCACTTGCTTCGGATTCATGAGCCGGCACAGCGGCGGGGCCAATTTCGCCATGTGTGACGGCAGCACCCGGTTCGTCAGCGAGTCGATCAACCTGACCACCGTCACCGTCAACGGCTCGACCTACTCTCTTTTCCAAGCCTTGGGCACGGTCGACGGCGGCGAGAACGCAACTCTGCCGCCATGATGCCCCTGTAATCCCCGAGCCCCATCTTTCCCGTGGCGAAATTTGCCGTCATCTTGCCGGCTGCCGGCCGGGGCAGCCGCTTCAAAGACAAGAGCTATAAGAAGCCGTTTGCGCCGCTGGCGAACCGGGCGGTCTGGCTCCACTCGGCCGAGCGCTTCCTCAACCGTAGCGACGTCGTCCAGGTGATCCTGGTGATTGCGGCCGAGGACCGCGAGGAGTTCAACCTCCGCTTCGCCGCCAACGTGGCCATTCTCGGCATCCAGGTGGTCGAAGGTGGCCGGGAGCGGGCCGATTCGGTGGCCGCCGCCTTGGCCCGCGTCAAGCCCGAGGCCGATTTCATCTGCGTCCACGACGCCGCCCGGCCCTGCCTGACCGACGCCTGGATCGACGAGGTCTTCCAGGCTGCCGAGCGCACGGGGGCGGCGATCTTCGCCACCGCGGTCACCGGCACGCTGAAGCGGGTGGCGGCCGGGAAGATCGAAACGACGGTCCCCCGCGACGGCCTCTGGGAGGCGCAGACGCCCCAGGTCTTTCGCCGCCAACTGCTCCTGGACGCCTACGCCCGGCGGGAGGGCTTTGCGGCCACCGACGACGCCCAGTTGGTCGAGCGGCTCGGCCACGCCGTCGCCCTGGTGCCCGGCTCGCCCATCAATCTGAAAATCACCACCAAGGAAGACTTGCGCCTGGCGGAGCAGGCGCTGAGGGCGTTGCCGAAGCCCAAGCTGACCGGGCCCATCCATCCCTTTGCCGATGATGACAAGTGGCGGTAGGGTAAGGATAAAGGATAAAGGATGAAGGATGACCACACAGGCTCCTTCCACGCATCCTTCATCCTTCCTCCTTTATCCTTCATCCTTCTTATAACCTCCCATGCCTGATATCTTTGCCGAACTTGGCTGGCGCGAGCTGATCAGCCAGACGACCGACGAGGCGAATCTGCCGCGGTGGCTGGCGGAGAAGCCGCGGACGGTCTACATCGGCTTCGATCCCACGGCCGACAGCCTGCACGTGGGGCACCTGGTGGCGCTGATGATCCTGCGACGCTTCCAGCAATGCGGCCATCGCCCCATCGCCCTGGTCGGCGGGGCCACCGGGATGATCGGCGACCCCAGCGGCAAGAGCGAAGAACGCAACTTGCTCTCGGTCGAGACGTTGTGCGCCAACGTCGCCGGCATGGAGGCGCAGTTGCGGCGGTTCCTCGATTTCGACGGCGGCCCCGCTGCCGCCCTGCTGGTAAACAACTACGACTGGATGGGACGCTTCGGCTGCCTCGAATTCCTCCGCGACGTCGGCAAGCACTTCCCCGTCAACGTGATGTTGGCCAAGGATTCGGTCCGCAACCGCCTCCAGCGGAGCGACGCCGGCCTGAGCTACACCGAGTTCAGCTACATGCTCCTCCAGGCCTACGATTTCGTCTACCTCAACGAGCATTACGGCTGCGAACTCCAGGCCGGCGGCAGCGACCAGTGGGGGAACATTACCGCGGGCATCGACCTGGCGCGGCGGCTGCGCGGCGTGCAGCTCTACGGCATCACGGCCCCCTTGTTGACCCGTAGCGACGGCGCCAAGATGGGCAAGACCGAGGCCGGCGCCCTCTGGCTCGCGCCCGAGAAGACCAGTCCCTTTCACTTCTACCAATACTGGATCAACCTCGACGACGCCGACGTGGGCAAGTGTCTCCGCTACTTTACCGACCTGGGCCGGGAGGAGGTCGGCCAAGTGGAGGCCGAACACCTGGCCGATCCCTCACGGCGGACTGCCCAGCGGCGGCTGGCCGCCGAACTGACGCGGCTGGTCCACGGCGGCGAGGGCCTGGCCGTGGCCCAACGGGCCACGGAAATCTTCTTCGGCGCCGAGATCGGGCAATGGAGCGACGCGCAACTGGCCGGCATCTTCGCCGACGTCCCCAGCAAGGCGCTGCCCCGGCAGCGGCTGGCCGGTCCCGGACTGCTTATTGCCGAGGCCCTCTTCGACGCCGGACTGGCCAAGAGCAATTCCGAGGCCCGGCGGATCGTCACCCAGGGCGGCGCCTACGTCAACAACCGCCGCGTCACCGCGTGGGACAGCCGACTCGGGCCCGGCGACCTGGCCAGCCAGTCGATCCTCGTGCTCCGCACGGGCAAGAAGAACTACGCCCTTTTGCGGTTTCTCGATTGACGGCTTGGCTGCGGGAGGTGAGGAGAACACCCGTGAGCAAGAGAGTCCGCATCAGCCTGTTTGTGCTCGGCGGCCTTCTGCTGCTGGCCGCGGTGCTGTTGTTCGTCTTGTACCGCGCCGCCCAACAGGTCCCCGAGTTCTATCGCCGGGCACTGCAAGCCGACCAGGCCGCAGAAGCGAAGGCCGCCGAGCGCATGGAACGCCAGGCCCTCGATCTGACCGAGAAGGTGCAGAGGCCCGGCGACTGGCAGATGGTCGTCACGGCCGAGGAAATCAACGGCTGGCTGGCGGTCCAGTTGCCGAAGCAGTTCCCCCGTCTCCTGCCGCCGGCCATGGCCAATCCCCGCGTGGCGATCGAGCCGGACCGGATCGTGCTGGCGTGCCGCTATCAGCAAGGCGGTTTGGAAAGCGTCTTGAGCCTGACCGTCGTCCCTTACGTGCCCGAGCCCGGCGTGCTGGCGCTGCGGATCGGCCAGCCGCGGGCGGGTTTGCTTCCGCTGCCGCTGGGCGGCGTGCTGAAGAACGTTACCAAGGCCCTCCAGGCGGCCAACCTCGACATGCCCTGGAAATGGCAGCAGGCCGGCGGCGACCCCGTGCTGCGGATCACCCTGCCGACCGTTCCGGGCCGACATCGCAAGCGCGTTCGCATCGAGAGCCTGCTACTCGACGCCGGCCAACTCCGCGTCGAGGGGACGACGGAAAGGGAGCGGTAGCGGGGCAAAGGCGACCGTCCCCCTATTCCATGCGGAACTGCCATTGGTCGGCGGCGCCGGGCAGTTGGCGGAGGGTCGCCACGCCGCGGACCCTTCCGCCGCAAAGCTCGACGACCAGTTCCGTCTCGCTTTGCCGTCGGCAAAGGTAAGTGCCCCGGTCCCAGGCGGTCACGCTGCCACGGTCGCCGGCGATCGGGCCCTCGTAGTCGAGATAGAGCAGGCGATGGTCGGCCAGCGCCCGAGCGACCATTTCCACGCCCGGCTCGGGCGGTTGCGGCAGGGACCAGGTTCGCAGCGCGGCCGCCGATTCCAGCAACAGGTCCCAGTGCAGGCCCTGGGGGCCTTCATGGCGTAGGATGGCGAAGCGGGGCATGGTAATCAAGGTCTTAGGACTTGGGTCTTAGGTCTTAGGACTTGGGTTCCTGTTCTAATACTACAGCGCAGCTTTTCAAAATGGGTAAGTGTGGTTCCTCTTGGAATAAGGACTTACATCAAGGACGTTTACCCATATTCACAAGCTGCGCTGTAGTACTAAGTTCCAAGACCTAAGACCCAAAACCTAAGACCTAAGTTCGATGAGTTGCGGCAAGAGGCGATTGACGGCGCGGGCGCGGTGACTGAGGCAGGACTTGACCCGGTCGCCCAGTTCCCCGAAGGTGCGATGGTACTCGACGATCTCGAAGAGGGGATCGTAGCCGAAGCCGTGTGTGCCACGGGGGGCCAGGACGATGCGGCCCCGGCAGGCGGCGGCGCACTGGGCGCGAATCTGGCCCGACGGGTCGGAAACGGCGACGTGGCAGACGAACTGCGCGTTCCGCTGCGGGGGGCCTGCGGCGGCCAATTCGTCCAGCAGCCGTTGGTTGTTGGCTTCGTCGCTGGCGCCGGGACCGGCGAAGCGTGCCGAAAAGACGCCGGGGCGGCCGCCCAGCCCATCGACCATCAGGCCGCTATCGTCGGCCAACACCCAGCGGCCCAGATGCCGTGCCTGCGCGGTGGCCTTCAGGGCGGCGTTGGCGGCGAACGTGTCGCCGTCTTCGACGACCTCCAACGGATCGGGGAAATCGGCCAAGGTGCGGATTTCCAGGCCCGCCGGCGCCAACAGGCTGGCAAGCTCCCGGCCCTTCTTGCGGTTGGCGGTGCCGATGACCAGCAGGGGTTTGACGGGCATTACTGTCTCTGGGCCAATTCGCGGCTGATGGAGCGTTTGGGGACTTCCACGGGAATCGGCTGGATGTCGCAAAGGATGCCGATGACTTGCTTCGGCACTAACTCCCCGCCCATCGGCTTGGCGGCGAAGACTTGCATGAGTTGGTGGATCATGGGATTGATCTCGATCTTGCCGTCGCTGCGCGGAGTGCCCACCGAATTGAAGCTGCCCACCGTGACGATGCTGGCGAAGCGATCGTGGAACTCGTAGGCCTCATAACCCTTTGTCCGCAGGGCCACGGTCAACGCATGCGCCTTTTCGTCGGCCTGGGTCAAGGAACTCTTCATCGGCTTGCCGTTATTGATCTGCTCGATCTCCCGCTGGTTGATGACGACGTTGCCCGTGAAATGGGCGATCTGCACGGTGTACTTGCCCGGACAGTCCAGCAGGCTGTGCTCGACGCCCTTGTTCATCCGCAGGATCAACGGGTCGATGCCTTTCTTGGGGGCATAATAATCGGCCGGCAACAGCGGATTGGTGGTGACGAAGGCGTGGCCCATGGGCCCGCGTTTTTTCTTTTCGCTGCCGTCGGGGAGCATCGCGTTTTGGATGTTTTGCTGGATCGTCCGCAGCGCCGCCAGCGTCCGCGAGGTCCCCTTGCCGTCGTCGGCTCTCAAGCATTCGGGTTGCGCATAGCGGATTTGCTGCAGGGCTTTTTTGGCATCCGGGCTGTCGATGGCGGGATAATTGCCCACCAGCACGGCGATCTCCTCGATCTCGGGGTGGTCCTTGAATTTCTTGTAGCGCCAGTGCGGGGAGTGGCTGAAGGGGTTCTGATCGCGGCCGCCGTTGGGATCGTCGAGCTTGAAATCCGCCGTATGAACGAAGGCTTCGAGCTTGTAGCGACTTCGCAACTCGAGGGCCAGGTCGTGGGCCTGTTGCTGGGCGTTGGGGCCGGAGAAGCTGCAGGCCATGATCAGCCAGGGGCCGTTGTCCTCTTTCAAGTCATAGGCTTTCTTCGCATCAGCCTCGACCCGCGACATGCCCAGCAGATCGCCCCAGGGGGCCTGGGCCCGCACCGTCGCGACCGCTCCGACCAGGGCCAGCAGGGCTCCCAGCACCACACGCCTCGACACCCCGTTTCCGCGCATTAGAAATCCTCCAAGGGCGTATGAGAAGACCGCGAAGAAAAGCGGGCAGGAGTGTAGCAAATTGCCCGGCGCGGTGCCAGAGCGGATTTGGCCCGCGCGGTCCGCGGGTTTGGCCGGGCGAGCCGCGGAGTTTATGGGAGCGAGCCGCGGAGTTTATCCCCGCGGTTGGGTGGTCACGTCTCTGATCCCGCTCTCTCGCTGACCGTTTCGCCCTGAATTCGCCCCCGCGCCAGGCGCCGGGCCATGACGCCGACGAGCCGGCCGCGGAGGTCCTGCCCACCGGGCAACTCGACCGGCGCATAACGTTCGCAAGTGCCCAGCAGCATTCCGGGGTGATCGGCCAGGGGCGATTCCACCAAGACCTGCAAGGATCGGCCCAGGAGGCCCTCGAAGTACCGCTGCCGCACCCGCCCGCCCAGGTCGGCCAACTCCGCGGCGCGGCGCTGTTGCACGGGGCCGGGGACGTGGTCGGGCATGGCGGCGGCGGCGGTCCCCGGCCGTGGGCTGAAGCGGAAGACGTGCAGCTTCGAGAAGCCCACCTCGGCCACGACCCGGCAGGTGGCCGCAAAATCCGCCTCGCTCTCGCCCGGAAAACCCACGATCACGTCGGCGCCCAGGGCCGGCTGGTCCAGCGTGGCTGACACCTCGCGCAAGCGCTCGATGAGCCGCGCGGCCGGCCCGCGTCGCCCCATCCGCTCCAGGATGCGGTCCGAGCCGCTTTGCAGGGAAATGTGCAGGTGCGGACAGATTCGCCGCGGATAGTCGGCCATGGCCTGGATCAGCTCCGGCGTGACCTCGGCCGCCTCAAGGCTGGAGATGCGGATGCGGAACTCGCCGTCCAGTTCGGCGAGGTGGCGGACCAGCCGGGCCAGGTTCAACCCGGAGCCGCCGGCTTCCAGCCCGTAATGGCCTAGGTGGATGCCCACCAGCACGATCTCGCGGTGGCCGTGGTCGGCCAGACGGCGGACTTCCTCCCGCACCTCGTCGAGCCCGCGGCTGTGCAAGACCGGGCGGACGCGGGGGATGATGCAGTAGCTGCACTGCATTGCGCAGCCGTCCTGGACCTTGACGTAGGCCCGCCGCCGCCCGTCGAAGGTCGAGATTCCCGTGGGAGCGTCCAACAGGCCGCGGCGGGCCAGCAACTCGACAGTCCGCCGCTTGTCGGCAACCACTTCGACCACGCCGGGCAGCGCGGCCACCTCCGCGGCGGCCCGCGCCGCGTAGCAGCCCATGACGATGATTTCCGCCCGCGGATTCTGCCGGGCGAACTGGCGGATGAGCTTGCGGCTCTTGGCCTCGCTTTCCGCCGTGACGGTGCAGGTGTTCACCAGGCACAGGTCGACCGGCTCGCCCGGCCCCGCCTGACGATAGCCCAACCGTGCGAACCCCTCGCGCAGGTACTCGGTCTCGTACTGGTTGACCTTGCAGCCCAGAGTGATAGCGTGGAAGGTTAAGGATGAAGGAGGAAGGATAAAGGATGAAGGTTGTGTCGCACGCCCCTGATCCTTGATCCTTTCCCCTTGATCCTTCATCCTTGATCCTTCATCCTTGCTCGGGCTCGATGGTGGCCGACATCGAGCCTTTGCAGTTGTCGATCAGGCCATCTTTGCCGTAGGCATGGATCTGGTCGCGCTTCAACTCGGCGTGTTCCCGAGTGGTCGTCAAGACGATGACGCGCCCCTGGGTGTCGACCTCCTTGGCCATCTGAAATCCCCGCTCGGGCGGATGGCCGAAGATTTCGGCCAGCATGGCGACGACGTAGGCGTAGCTGTGGTCGTCGTCGTTCCAGAGGATCACGTGATAGCGTGGCTGGCGGCGGGGCTGCTGCTGGTCTTCGGTTTGCCGGTCGGGAAGCGTCTCTTGCAGGGGTTCGGCCACGGCGGCGTCGGGATCGGGCATAGTTGCTCCTCCTTGTCACGCTGCGGCGAATCACTCACGGGGGCAGTCCCCCTCATGGTCAACCGCATCCATAGCCATTATACTGACCCGTCGTGGTAGCGGACAGGTGCGGCCAACATCCCAGCGAGGTAAGTCCTTATGGCTACGATTGATGAATACTTGACGACCCAGTCGTCGCGGTTCGAGGAGGAACTGTGCGAATTTCTGCGGATTGCCAGCGTCAGCGCCGATCCCCAGCGGCGGGGAGAGATCCAGCGGGCAGCGGCCTGGGTGGCCGACCAGTTCCACCGCCTGGGCTTCACGGCCGAGATCGTGCCCACCGTCGGCCATCCGCTGGTCTATGCCGAATCGCCGCGGGTGGCCGGGGCGCCCACGGCGCTGGTCTACGGTCACTACGACGTGCAGCCGCCGGATCCGCTGGAGAAGTGGATTTCGCCCCCCTTCGAGCCGGTGCGGCGGGAAGGGAATATCGTCGCCCGCGGCGCCACCGACGACAAGGGCCAGGTGTTCACCCACATCAAGAGCGCCGAGGCCTGGATCAAGACCCGCGGCAGCCTGCCCATCAACCTGAAATACATCATCGAGGGCGAGGAGGAGGTGGGCAGCAAGGCCTTGGAGCAGTTCATCGCCGCGCACGCCGACCGGCTCTCGTGCGACTGCGTCGTCATCAGCGACGGGGGCAAGTTCAGCGCGGAGATTCCCGCCATCACCTACGCGTTGCGCGGGATATCCTATTATGAACTGCGGTTGACCGGCCCGAATCGCGACCTGCACTCGGGCAGCTTCGGCGGCTCGGTGACCAATCCGGCCAATGCCCTCGCGCAGATCCTGGCCGCCATGATCGACCATCGCGGCAAAGTGCAGATTCCCGGTTTCTACGACGACGTCGTGCCGCTTACCGACCGTGAGCGGCGGGAGATGGCGGCGCTGCCCTTCGACGAGGCGGCGTATTTTGCCGAGATCGGCGTCACGGGGGCCGTCGGCGAAGAAGGCTACACGACGCTGGAACGACGCTGGGCGCGGCCGACCTTCGACATCTGCGGCCTCTGGAGCGGCTACCAGGGGGCGGGGGCGAAGACCGTCCTGCCGGCCACGGCGGGGGCCAAGTTCAGCTTCCGCCTCGTCCCGCATCAAGACCCGGCCAAGATCAGCGCCGCGCTGCGCACGTGGCTGGCCGGGGTTTGCCCGCCGGGCGTGACCTGGGAAATGGACGATCACCACGGCTCGCCGGGCGTCTTGGTTCCGCTGGAGAGCCCCTACGTGGCGGCCGCGGCCCACGCCATCCAGCAGGCCTTCGGCCGCCCGCCCGTCTACACCCGCGAGGGAGGCTCGATTCCCATCGTGGGCACGTTTTACGAGGCCCTGAAGGCGGACACGCTCTTGCTGGGCTGGGGACAGGACGACGACAACACCCACAGTCCCAACGAAAAATTCTCGCTGGCCGACTTCCACCGCGCCATCAAGGCCAGCGCGCTGCTGTGGGAGGAGTTGGCGAAGATCAAGAAGTCATAAGAACTGGACAAAGAACACAAGGCAGGACCAGCCGGACCACGATCAGCCACTCTAACCGACAACTGACGACCCCTTATCATGCTCGACCGCAAATTCATCATCGAACACGCCGAACTCGTCAAGGAAAATTGCCGCCGCCGCGGCGCCAAGGCCGACGTCGATCGACTCGTCGCCCTCGACGGCCGGCGCAAAGACCTCCAAACCGAGATCGAAGAACTCAATCGCAAGGCCAACGAACTCTCCAAGTCCATCGGCAAGGCCAAGGACCAGGCCGAGCGCGAAACGCTCAAGGCCCAGGGCCGCGACCTCCGCACCCGGACGGCCGAGATCCAGAAGGAACTGGAGACCATCGAGGCCGAGCAAGAGGCCATCCGCCGCCTGATCCCTAACCTCTCGCACCCCGACGCCCCGGTCGGAGTGGACGACCAGGCCAACCTCGAGCGGTTCCGCGGCCAGACCCCGCTGCCCAAGTTCGCCTTCAAGCCCCTGGACCACGTCGAACTGAGCGAGAAGCTCGATTTGGTGGATTTCGAGGGCGGGGCCCGCGTGGCCGGCCACGGCTTCTACTTCCTCAAGAACGAGGCCGTCCTGCTGGAACTGGCCCTGCAACGCTACGCCCTGGAGGTGCTGCTGGCCGAGGGCTTCACGCCCATGACCACCCCCGACCTCGCCCGCAACGAAGTGCTGGAGGGCATCGGCTTCATCCCCCGCGGGCCGGAAACGCAAATCTACAGCATCGAGCAGAGCGACCTGAGCCTGGTGGCCACGGCCGAGATTACGCTGGGCGGCCTCTTGGCCGGGCAGACCATCGAGGCGGAAACCTTGCCGCTGAAGTTTTGCGGCATCAGCCATTGCTTCCGCACCGAGGCGGGGGCCCACGGCCGCGCCACCCGCGGACTGTTCCGCGTCCACCAGTTCACCAAGATCGAGATGTTCGCCTACACGCTGCCGGAGGGGAGCGACGCCATGCTCGACTATCTCCGCGGCCTGGAGTGCCGGCTGTTCGACGGCCTGGGCGTGCCCTATCGCGTGGTCGACACGGCCACGGGCGACTTGGGCGGGCCGGCCTATCGCAAGTTCGACCTGGAGGCCTGGATGCCCGGCCGCGGTGAAGCAGGCGAGTTCGGCGAAGTGACCAGCACCTCGAATTGCACCGACTACCAGGCCCGGCGGTTGAACATCCGCTATAAAGTCAAAGGCGAGAAGGGCACGCACCTGGTGCACACGCTCAACGGCACGGCGATTGCCGTCAGCCGGGCCTTGATTGCGATCCTGGAGAACTACCAGCAGGCCGACGGGTCGATTGTGATTCCCGAGGTGCTCCGCGGCTTTGTGGGCAAGGATCGCATTGTGGTGCGGACGCAGAGATAAGCGAGCCGCGGGGTTTATCCCCGCGGTTGCGGTCTTGCGGGCGTGTTTCGACCTAATCGCCTCGTAAGCAACTCGCGGCAAACCTCATTGGGGTGTGACTATGAAACCACCGAACTCGCTGACTGATCGCCAGCTAATCGAATACGCAGACGAGCACATAGCCTACGAGTTGATGATGCTCATTTCGGGATTGACCGTTCTCCGAGCGATTACGCCACTCAAGGGCCATAATTGGCTGGCTTGGGCGTGCAACGCCGCCTGGGTAACGTGCTACGCCGTGAACGCGCGCAACATGATTGACTTTCTGTATCTGAGGACCAGGTGGCCTCGCGGCGAACAAGGGACCGACGTCGTTGTCGAGGACTACATCGCTGAGGACGATGTGAAGCGATATCTTCCCCCTCCCACACCTACCCTCGAAAAAGCCAGAACCAAGGCCCACAAGCAGGCGGCCCATCTGACTAGCGATCGTATCAACACCTACGTCGCAGGCCAGAAGGGCTGGGGCGCCGAGGGGATCACCCGCGAAATCATGGGCGCCTTCGGTGCTCTCGCCCCGCATTTCCCAAGTAATAGAACGAGCGTCGATTTCCGCCAACTATTGTCCCAACTCGGTGGACGTTTGCCTGCGGTAACTATTTCTCTTCCAAGTGCCAGCGGGACGGGTCTCGAGCTGCTCGTGAAAGCCGCCCAGGGTCAGTTGCCCGCGTGGCCATCGACAATAACATCCCGTTGTTTTCGCTGACTTTGGGAGCGAAAAGGTGATAGCCACCAAGTCTCGCGAATTTGGGAAAGATCGCGACTGATAGAGTTGGAACGGGGACGCGGCTAGTCGTTACGTCCTGATGCCAACAAGTCTGGGAATCCTGAGGCACGACACTACATTAACATTCCAGGCTGGAACGTGGATCGGCCGCCAAACCTCGGCCGACCAACTTCTCACCACACTTTCAAGGTGAGCGGACCGGTGCCCGGATTCTCGAAGGGGCCGGGCGTCGGATGGGCGTCGTTCCTTGGATTGCCGAAATAGTCGGTGTCGATCCGCAGCGGCGTGCCGTCGGCATTCTCGTAGGGAAGGCCCGAAATCTTGGCCTTGCCCAGCATCGGCGTGGTCACCAACGTCGTATGTGCCTGCTGCACGGCCGGCCCTAGGGTCAGGCGGAGATACACATTCCGCCCTTCGCACGACAGTTCTGTTGCCGGATCGACACCTGTGGGCACCAGTGGGCCGAGTTGGCTGCCTTGCTCGTAGAAGAGCCGAACGTTGCTGCAGAAAGCATTGCCGCCGGTTTGCAGCGGAAACCGCTTGGCGTCATACCCCCAGCGCGTGAAGTCGTCGGCCGTTTGAGGATTGCCGGCCGCGGCCACGAAGAGGTTGTTGTAGAAGCGGTCGTCGCCTCCCTTGACGAAGCTGCGGCCGGCAAACGCCGTCGCGTGCGGCTGATGGTACGGGGTGTTGCGGGTGAGTTCCGGCGCAGCGACGATTGCCCCGGCCAGCAGATTGTGTACGTAGGCCCCGCCCTCGGAAACGTCCCGCAGACCAACCCCGGACAGCAGCAGGTTGTTGTCCACCAGGAACGGTCCGTGGCTCACTTCGATGAACAGGTCGTCGGCGTCGTTGTCGTGGAAGAGGTTTCCCGAGACGCGCGTGCCTTGCGCCATCCAGTCCAGCCAGAGTCCGCGGCCGCTACGGTAGATGTGATTGCCGCGGATCACCACGTCGATGGCGCCGTGCAGCTTGATGCCCGCGATCTCGGGGCCGGCAAACATCCGCCGGGTGTAAATGTCGTGGATCGTATTGCCGCTGATCACGCTGAAGACGCCTCCCAGGCTGCCGACGATGCCTGCCTGCTCGCAGTGCGAGATGCGGTTGTTGCGGACGACGTGGTGGCCGACGGTCTCTTTGTTCCAGCCGTGCTTCAGGGCGCGCTGAATCACGTTGACGTAGACCTCGACCGTATTGCCCCCCGGGTAAATGCCCGGGTCCTGCTTGTCGTGGTATTTTCCCAGGGCGATTCCCGAGCACGTCGAGTAGCTGATCGCGTTGTTCTCGATGATCCAGCCCTTGCTCCAATTCGTGCCGATGAGGCCGAACTGCTCCTCGGTGGGCGGCGCCCAGTTGGTCGCGGCGTGCTGCAGGACGAAGCCGCGGATGGTGATGTAGTTCATCCCCGGCTTCTCCGGATAGAAAATCGTCTGACGCGCGTTGATCTCGACGAACTGCTCGTTGGGGTTGAGCCCTATGAACTGCGCCCAGATCGTGGTGTTGGTCCCGTCCACCTGCGAGTGCCACATTCCAGCGATTGGCGCATCGCGTTGGCCGCTTTTGAAAA
>JBKQVT010000171.1:0-11233 GCA_052139835.1 Thermoguttaceae bacterium | reverse complement strand
AAGCACGATCATCCGCCCGGTTGGCTCATTTTGTGGCGCGGGTGGACCAAACTTCAAGCGATGGTTGACATTACGACCGCCTTCGAACGACAAAGATGTGGGTAAACTTAAGGGTTTATCCCCGCGGGCGCCAAGGTGTGCTATCGGGACTGAAGAGTGCCGGTCGTGGACTTCAAATTACCGTGCGGTGGCAACCAGAGCGGGTCCCACCAACCGCCCCCACCGTAGCCTGGATCTGTTACCACGGACGTCGTGGGCATGGCCTTCTGAAGGTCGCGCACGCCAGCGGCGGTTACGTTGGTTCCGACGAGTCCCACGAATTCAAGTCCCGACAAGCCCTTGAGGTGCCTTACGCCGGCATCGCCGACCTGAGTGCCGTTAAGACCTAGCACGCGGAGTTTGGCCAATCCGTTGAGGGATTTCAGCGCCGCGTCGCTCACCTTGGTACCGCCCAAATCCAACACGAGAAGCTCCGAAAGCTCGCCGACACGCTTTACCCCTGCGTCGGTGACTTTGGTGCCGCCGAGGTGCAATTCCACGAGGCCCATCCGCCAGGAGCCCACGAGGCCCATGTGCCCGAGGTGCTCCGTCCCAGCGTCGTCCACCACGGTATCGTTTAGGTTTAGCTCACAGAGTTGTGGGATTCTTTGGAGGCATTCCAGCCCGGCATCGCCAACTTTGGTGCCGCTGAGGTCTAACTTAAAGAGTTCGGGAAGTCGCTGAATGTGTTCCATCCCCGCGTCGCCGACGTTCGTACCGCGGAGAAACAACAATCGAAGCTCCGTCAATCCTTGAAGCGGTTCCATCCCGGCGTCACCAACCCTCGTGCGGTTAAGGTACAGGAATTGAAGTTTGGTCAATCCTTTCAGGTGCTTCATCCCGGTGTCGCCCACTTTGGTGTCGCTGAGGTCCAACCACGTCAGTTGAGTGAGCGCTTTCAGGTGCTCCATCCCGGCGTCGCCCACGTTGGTGCGGCCGAGGATCAGCATGCAGAGTTGAGGAAATCGTGCAAGGTGTTCGAGCCCCGCGTCGGTGATTTTGGTACCAGTAAAGTCCAATACACCGAAAGGCGCCAATTTTTTCAGGCGTCTCATCCCCGAGTCGCCCAGCAGGGTGCCCTCGAACCAAACTGCCCTGAGATGGGGTAATTCCCCGAGTTGATCCAGGGCGGCGTCGTTGATTTCCGTGCCAAACCGAACCTGTTCCACATTCCCGAACAGGTCGGGCCCGAGGAGATCGCACAGCCATTGCGGCCACAGCGGCGCATCGTAGTTCGGCGCTCCGCCGACCTGCCGGATAGGCTCGAGGGCCGCCCGCTGTTGTTGGGCGCGCTTGACTTCCGTCGGCATCCACTTACAGGGGATCGCAACGACCACGACCAGTAAGAGCAAGGAACGGAGCGAGAACTGAAACCGCCGGCGAAAAATCGCGCTGACGAAGAACCAAACCAGCATCAGCGCCAACGCCAGGGCAACTGCCGCCACGGTGAACACCATTGCGTAGCCCGGATACCGGTTGAAGGCGAACCACTGAAACCACTGCGACGCCAGCAACAGTCCTTCCAGGGCCAGCAGGCCGACCACGCAACGATCCGGCGTGAGGCGATACCAGCGGCGTTTGAGTTTCGTCCGTTCGGCGCCGGCGGCCGTTTCCTGTCGCACGATTCACCTCGCCATTCGTGGCGTCGCGGGTTCGATAGGAGCCATTATACCGCGGCAGCGGCCGAGGGGTAGCGCCGTTTTCGCACATTCTCACTGTCAGCGGAAGGATCCCGCCAAACGAACGTTTCGCCAGGAGACTCACGCTCCCCCGTGGAAGGATCGCTCCGGGCGTGATACAATACAAGCAACGGGTTCGCGACTTTACTGGAGGCAAAGATCATGGTTTATCGAGGTCACGTGGAAAACGGCATCATCCGCCTGGAGGGGGCGGTCGTCCTGCCCGAGGGCGCCGAGGTGCGCGTCGAACTGACAGCGAAGAAGGACCAGTTCGATCCCAACGCCCTGCCTATCGAGGAAGTGCTGGCTGCCCTCTGGGCTGACGTGCCCAAGGAGGAGTGGGACCGTCTGCCGGCCGACTTGACGGAGCATCTCGACCATTACATTTATGGGACGCCGAAGTAATGCGCACGGTCTTCGCCGACACGCTCTACTGGGTGGCGATTGTCAAACCCGGCGATCCTTACGCGCCAGCGGCCAGGGAAGCCCGTGACGCCATCGGACCATGTATCGTCGTGACGACAGATGAAGTGCTCAGCGAGTTCGTCACCACATTTAGCAAATGGGGCCCCAGGTTTCGCCTGAAGGCCGCGCAGACCATCAGGGACCTCCTCGCCAACCCGAAGGTGAGGGTTTTGATGCAATCGCGGGAGTCGTTTCTGCGCGCGTTGGAGCGATTCTCTAACAGGCCCGATAAGGATTACAGCCTTACGGACTGCTCGTCGATGAACGCAATGGAAGCGGAGGGCATTCGGGATATTCTGACCCACGACCATCATTTCCAGCAAGAAGGTTTCAACGTCTTGATCCACTCGGCGCCGAGTGAAAGGCCGCGCTGAAGCTCAGCACGGGCCCCTTGCAAACTCCTTCTGCTTTGGGTGTAGGAAAGGATGAGCGGCTATGGCGTGCTCTTCCAGGACGGCCGGGGCATCCGCGGGGATAAACCCCGCGGCTCGCTGGGGCGGGTTCTCAGAATGCCCTGAAAATCCTCGTGGCAAAATGGCCCAAAAAGAAAGCTTGAAATGCGACCGGCCCTGCGGTATCTTCTCGCTTAATGATCGCACGCAGCACAACGCCGGGCAATGAACGCAAAGTGGCGCAGCTCCAACAGGCGCTCGACGAGCTGCTGCGAGAATCGCTCCGCCGAGGCTTCTTCGGCACCGCCGCCGTGGAACTGAGCGTCCAGGACGGCACGATCCAACACATCCGCCGCAAGGTGGAACGGATCGAGCGATAGGCGACCAGAGGGGAACGCGATCGAGAGGGGGACAGTCCCATTTTCGTCCGACGAAAATCGGGACAGTCCCCGACAATTCACTTGGTATCGGCGCGGGCCCGTCCGCTCCCCGGACGGGCATCGTGCAGGGCCCAGCGCGAGCCTTCCCGGCTCGCGGTGGGTTTTTTTGTCGCCGCCGGCGGCAGCAAGGAAAGGAAAAGCGATGACAGAAACGCTCCAGGAACTGTTCGATTCGCGCGGCGTGCGGATGGGCGTGGACCGCCTCGCGGGCGTGATCCGGGGAGTGAAGATCCTCGGCCTCGAATCGCGCAACGGCCGCACCTATCTCCCCGAGGCCCTGGCCGCCGCGGCCCCGCTCTACGAAGGGGCCAAGGTGAACGTGAACCATCCCAAGGGCGGCCCGGCCGGCCCGCGCGACTACCAGGACCGTATCGGCGTGATCCGCGCCGTGAAGGCGGGCGGCGACGGGCTGTTCGCCGATTTCCATTTCAATCCCAAGCACGCCCTGGCGGAGCAGCTCCTTTGGGACGCGGAGCGGGCCCCAGAGAACGTCGGTTTCTCCCACAACGTCGAGGCCCGCACCACCCGCCGCGGCGACCGCGTGGTCGTCGAGGCCATCACGCGGGTGCAGAGCGTCGACCTGGTGGCCGATCCGGCCACGACGCGGGGGCTGTTCGAGGCGGCGACCGTTGCCGAAGCGGCGCCGGCCGGCGACGGCAACCCCTCACCCCCAACCCCTCTCCGGGCACCGACCGAAGGTTGGTCAGGGGCAAGGGGAGTGGCTGGCCCCGCGCCGCTGACGCTGGTGGACCTCCAGCGGGACTATCCGCAGTTGGTCGAGGCGCTTGTCGCCGAGCAGACCGCCGAGGTGCGGCGGCTGGAGGCGGAGGTAGCCCGGTTGACCCTGGCCGAGGCGCTCCATCAGAAGCGCGAGGCGGCGCGGCAGTTGCTGCGCGAATTCCATTTGCCCGAGGCCGATTCGGCCGATCCGGTCGAGGCGGCTGTCACCAGCAAGCAATTCGTCGAGTCGCTGTTGGCGGCGGCGGACGCGGAGGCGATGCGGAGGCTGGTCGAGGAGCGGGCGCGGCTGGTGCAGTCGTTGGGCGGCGGCGGCGAGGCTTCGCGGGCGGCGCCGGGCGCGCGCCCGCGGTCGCGCGATCAGCACCTGGCCGACGGCGTGGAGGCCTGCGATGCCCGAGCGTTTGCGGAAGCAATCACCGGAACCTGAACCGTGAGACCCGTAGGCGACACACGCCGTGTGTCGCCCTGGATTTCGGCACACGGCGTGTGCCGACTACCTTTCACCCTTTTTTGGAAAGAGCAAAACCATGAGTGACAAGATGCGTTGGCGTTATGGGGACACCAATCCCGTGGTTGCGGCGGTGGCCGCGACGACCGTGATCGAGATCGGCGATCTCCTTTGGCAGGACACCGACAACGCCAAGCCGGCGGCCCTGTTGGCCAATTTCGGCAGCAAGGCGGCCGACCAGGCGGCGCTGGTGCGGAACTTCCTCGGCGTGGCCATGGCGCGGAGCCGCGCCGGCGACGCCGCGCCGGTGCGCGTGGCGACCACCGGCGTCTTCGAACTGGACTGCCCGAGCGAAACCTTCCAGCTCGGCGACCTCGTGGGCGCCAACAGCAGCGGCGCCGCCAGCGCGCTCTGCAACCAGCAAGCGGTCAAGGTCAACGCCGCCGCGCTGGCCATCGGGCGGGTGGCCAAGAGGCAGCCGGTGGCCGCAACCAGCGTGCTGGTCGATATCCGCTCGACCGTCATGACCGGCGGCGTGCCCGAGGGGCATTCCAGCGGCGCGTGACTGGCCATTTTCTTCCCCAAGCCGACAACTCAATCAAGGAGCAATCCATCGTGAGCGCGATCAAGTACCGTGAACTGAAGCAGATGTACGAGAGCTGCGGTCCGGAGCGGACCGTGAAGCATCTCCGCGAGGCGTTGCGCGCGGGGCATCTGAAGGCCGAGGATTTCAGCCTTCGGGAGTTGGCCGAGGCGACGGTGGGCGCGGAGTGGGTGAAACGGATGGACCCCCGCGGCGGCGGCGTCCGCCTGCTGGAGACCGGCGACGCCGTGGACGTGAGCGCCTTTTCCAACATCACCGGGCAGATCGTTTATTCGCACCTCCTCGACGCCTACACGCAGGAGGCGTTCGTGGTCTCGAAGCTGGTGAGCACGATTCCCACCCGCTTCGACGGCGAGAAGATTCCCGGCATCGGCCGCATCGGCGACCAGGCGCACGAAGTGCGGCCGGGGATGCCCTATCCCAGCGTCGGCCTGAGCGAGGACTACATCGAGACGCCCTCGACGACCAAGCACGGCTTCATCGTGCCGGTGACGCGGGAAGCGATCTTCTTCGACCGCACGCACCTGATCTTGCAGCGGGCGGCCGAGGTGGGCGAGTTCCTCGGGCTGCACAAGGAGAAGCGCCTCCTGGACCTGGTCCTCGGCACGGTGAACAACTACAAGTGGAAGGGGACGGCCTACGAGACCTACTACGGACCGGCCGACGACGGCCCCTGGGTCAACGTGCTCGACGAGGAGTTGGTCGACTGGACGGACGTCGATGCGGCCGAGCAGCTCTTCGCCGACATTCTCGACCCGTCCACCGGCGAGCCGGTGCTGGTCCAGCCCAACACGGTGTTGGTGATGCCGGCCTATCGCCACGCGGCCAACCGCGTGTTGAAGGCCACGGAGATCGTCTACAGCAGCACCGCCACGGCGGACGGTCACACCATGACCACGGCCGCCAACCCCATGGGGCCCTACCAGGTGGCGGAAAGCCGCCTGGCCTATCGCCGCCTCATCGCCGCGGGCAACGACCCGGCGGCGGCCAAGCGCTGCTGGTTCCTGGGCGATTTCGCCAAGGCCTTCGCCTACATGGAAAACTGGCCGATCACGGTCACCCAGGCGCCGAGCAACAGCGAGGCCGAGTTCAACCAGGACATCGTGCTGCGGTTCAAGGCCAGCGAGCGCGGCGCCGCGGCGGTCATCAATCCTCGCTACGTCGTCAAGAGCACCGGGGCCCAAAGCGGCAGCGGCGAATAGCGCGGCAAAGGCGGAGGGCGGAAGGCGGAAGGCGGAAGGAACGGAAGGATGAAGGATCAAGGATTAAGGATGAAACTGCTCTGCCTTCCCCCTTCCGCCCTCCGCCTTTTACTCTTCCCCCTTTCGCCTCATTGCAACCCGCAATCCCGAAATCCCTAAATCCCCGAATTCCTAAATCCCTTCCGATGAGCACCACCTTCACTTGGACCGGCACGAGTGCCAGCAACTGGAACACCAATAATTGGGGCCGCGGCGGCGTAGCCCCGGTGTTTCCAGGCGACACGGGCAGCACGACTTCGGATACGATCATTTGCCAGACGTCGCCGCCGGGAACCGGGCCCGCGAGCGGATTGACCGTGGCAAACATCGTTCTCCGCAACTTCAACGGCAACTTCCCCGCAACCAACGCCGCCAACCTGGCGTGTTCCACCAGCCTGACGATCGGCAACGGCAACGGTATGGGGGGAATCACTTACGTCGGCAGCGTCATGGGTTGCACGATCAGCGGCGAAACCATCAACCCCGCGTACATCAATGCCGCGGGGTCGAGCTTCGGCAGTTTGTCGCCCCTGAACGTGCTTACCTACGCGGCGGGCGGCCAGTTCGTTGCCCCCACGGCCGCCCAGATGGTTCAAGGTCAATCCTGCGGCGACTCCGGCTCGATCGCCGGCACGCAGTATGTTCCCGCGGCCGCAAACGTCCTCAGCGGAGTGAACACCGGCACGACGACCGGCACGTTCGTTGCCCCCACGGCCGCCCAGATGGTGCACGGCCAATCCTGCGGGGTGTCCGGCTCGATCGCCGGCACACAATACGTCCCGACGGCTGCGAACGTGCTCAGCGGCGTGAGTACGGGCACGACGACCGGCACGTTCGTTGCCCCCACAGCCGCCCAAATGGTCCAAGGCCAGTCCTGCGGCGTCTCGGGCTCGATCGCCGGCACACAGTACGTCCCGACGGCTGCAAACGTGCTCAGCGGAGTGAGCACGGGAACGACGACCGGCACGTTCGTTGCCCCCACGGCCGCCCAAATGGTCCAAGGCCAATCCTGCGGCGTGTCGGGCTCGATCGCCGGGACGCAGTATGTTCCGACAGCTGCGAACGTGCTCAGCGGCGTGAGTACGGGCACGACGACCGGCACGTTCGTTGCCCCCACAGCCGCCCAAATGGTCCAAGGCCAGTCCTGCGGCGTCTCGGGCTCGATCGCCGGCACACAGTATGTTCCCGCGGCTGCCAACGTGCTCATGGGCGTGAGCACCGGCACCACGACCGGGACGTTTGTCGCTCCCACGGCGGCGCAAATGGTCTACGGCCAATCCTGCGGCGTGTCGGGCTCGATCGCCGGGACGCAACAGATTCCCGCGGCGCAGTACGTTTACGCCGGTGTCAACACCGGCACGACGGCGGGAATCTTGCACGCCGGCAACCTGCACAGCGGCGCCGGGGCGCCGGGCGCGGACCTCACCGCCGCCATGCTTATGGCCGGCAATACGGTAGACGACGTGACGGGCACGGCTGCCGACCTGGGCAGCCTGGCGGCGGGCCAGACCTCGATCCTCAACGCGGTCAATGCCATCACCCGCAACACGGCCCGCTCGATGCCGGTCACGGGGACGTGGTTCGTCCGCCCGGCCGCCGGCACGGCCGTCTACAACGTGGATCTGTACCTGTACAACCTCGCCGGCCAGTTGGAAGACCCGGACAACGACGCCGTCGCGATCAACGCCGGCTCGACGGCCGGGGCCGGCGATTACAATGAGAACCTCTCTGCGACCAGCATGACGCAGGTGAGCACTGGGCACTATAGCGTCAGCTACTCCGTCCCCGGGCTCGATCAAGACATACCGCACGCGCAGGGCGCGGTCTACTTCAGCTTTTCCTGGACGATTACCGAGGCGGTGGGCGGCGCTTCCACCCCGGTTTCCGGGGCGGACGCCGCCGTGGTGCAGGTCCAGGACGCCGAGCAGCTCGCCACGCTCAACGACATCGACACGCAGGTCTCGGCGATCAGCAGCCTTGTTCATCGCGGCGGTCCCGGCGACCTGGCTGCCATGCTCGCCGCCGTGCAGGCCCTGCCCAGCGCCGCGGCCATCGCGGCGGCGGTCTTCCTCGTGGACCTGGCAGGCGTGCAGGATGCCGCTCCCGAAAATTCACTTTGCACGGTCTGCCTGGCCGGCCTGCACAGCAGCGTCGCCGGCACGACCTGGACCATTCGCAAGACCGACGGCACGACCAAGGTGGCCAAGACCGTGGCCATTGCGGCCGACGCCGCGCCGATCGTGGGAGTCACGTAAAACAAAGGCGGAGGGCGGAGGGCGGAAGGGGGAAGGAAACATGCGAAACCGCAAGCGTCGGGTCACGTTTGACTGTCGTTCCAATCCCTAATCCCCAATCCCTAATCCCTTCCCTCCACCTTCATCCTTACCATGACTGGACTATTCGATATCCTTCGCAGGAACTTGTTCTGGTGGTCGAGCCCCGTGCTTGCCGCCGGCGGACCCTATGCCACGGCAGCCGCAGCCGCGGCCGTGGCCGGAGCCGCCGCGGGGCACACGGCGACCGCCGGAGCTGTCTGTGGCGCAGTGATCTGACCCCCGACTTTTGGACCCCGAACTATGGCCACGACCAGCGACATCTACGGAACCGTGTTCAAGGGCGGGACGGCCACGCTGCTGGCCCGCGTCGTGGGCAACGCCGGCGCGCCGATCGTCCAGGCCGACATCGCCCAGATCACGTACTCGATTTTCCTGTTGGACGACGACGATCCGAACCGTCGCGACGCCGTGCCCGGCCAAGACGACGTGGCGTTGGGGGTCGCCGCGACGGTCAGCAATCAGCTTCAGGTCGATGCCGTCTGGACCGTCGATGCCATCGGCTACAACTTTTGCCACACGCCGGACGTCTCGGTTGCGGCCGCGTTTCCCACGGCCGGGCGCTGCTACCTGATCGAATACCGGCTCGTGCCGGCCAGTGGCCAGGTGATCCTGGTGCGATTTCGCGTGAACGCTATTTAAGAAGGGACTAGGGGCTGGGGGCTGGGGACTGGAGACGGTTGAACATCATGATCCCATTCGTAGTTCCCAGCCTCCAACCCCCAGTCCCTAGCCCCTAGCCCCTTACTGCCATGCCTAACGACGCCGAACAGATTGCCAAGATCAAGCAGCAGACGCTGGCCTTGATCGCCCAGATCACCGCCAACCCGAAGCCGACCTACGACATCGACGGCCAGAAGATTTCCTGGGGGGAATACCTCGGGCAATTGCAGGCCACGGTGCGATGGTGCGACCAGCAGGCGGCGGCCGCCGCGCCGATGGAAGTGCGAACGCAAGGAACCACCTGAGCGGGAATTGCCCATGACGAGCGATTGCGATTTGTCCGATGATTTGGGCCGGATCGCGGACGGCCTGGAGGCGGTGACGCTGGCGCGTCGCGGCAGCACTCCCGGCGGCACGCCCGCGCCGATCGCCCATGCCCTGCGACGCAGCGTCAGCATCCGCGAGGCGGCGGCATCCGACGGGCGGTACACGACCGCCGACGTCACCTGGCACTTGCCGGTGGCGGAGCTGGGCCAGGCGCCCCGGCTGGGCGACCTGATCCGCAGCGGCGACGGGCGGCAATGGACGGTGTTGGAAGTGCGCCTGACCACGCTGGGCACGCGCTGGCGCTGCACCACCCGCAGCCTCGTCGTGGTCTACGGCCTGGACGACACCATTACGATCCTCAAGGCGACCTACGTCCAAGGGGAGGGCGGCGCGGCGGAAGCGACCTGGATTCCCTGGCGGACGGGCCTGCGGGCGAGAATCCAGCCGGTCCAGTCGCGCCCCGGCAGCCAGCACGAGTCGCGGCAGACGATCACCCGCTGCCAAATCTTCGTGGAAGACGAGTTGGCCTTGAACCCGACGCACCGCATCGCCGGACCGGACGGCACGATCTACAAGGTGTTGGGCGTCACCGGCGCCGAGCGCCTGGGGGAACTGCAAACCATCGACGCGGAAGTGACGCCCTGGCCGTAAGCAGCCGCAAGGAAAGGACACCATGAACCTGGCCCAAGTCATCCACCAGCGCTGGGCCGCCACGGCGGCACTGGACGACCTCTTGCCGGCAGCGCGGGTCTTTACCGGCCTGAGCGTCGACACGGCGTTGCCCTACGCGGTCATCAGCAAGGAGAGCGAGCACCCCGGCGATTACTACAACGACGGCGCGGCGACGGCCGCCGTCGGCCTGCGCATCCAGGTGTTTCACGGCCAGTACGACGCCGGCGCGGCCGTCATGCTCCAGGTCAAAGCGGCCTTCGACGGCAGCGATTTTCCGCTGGCCGGCAGCGACAAGGTCCTCGACATGCGGCGAGCCAACGACTCCGAGCGGCAGAGCGAAGACGGCGTGTGGCAGTTCCTCTGCGATTTCCAGTGCACGGTCTACTTGGCCGCGGACGGTTGAAAAACAAAATTTCCATCCCCATTACAGAACGAAAGGAACCTCTCGTGACATTTGTAGCAGAAGTCAGGGCATCGCTGAGCTGGACCTGGGACGACGGCGCGGTCGACGACGACCGGCTCGATTCCCTGCAGCAGTTTTCCGACGGCAACGGCGCCGGCCAGGCCGAGGCCGTCTGGCACCTGGAAGACCAGGTCTTGCCCGTCGGGGAGTCCGTGGCCCTGGACCTGACCGCCCTGGAGCGGCAGATCCTCGGCGACCTCAATACGATCGCGATGACGAGCGTCCGGGCCTTGCTGGTGAGCAGCGACGCGGCCAGCGCGGGCAGCCTGGCGGTGGGGGGCGCGGCCACGGACGCCTGGGGCGCGCCGTTCGCGGCAGCCGGCGACCAGGCCGTCGTCGCCCCCGACGGCATCTTGCTGCTGAGCAGTCCGGCGGCGGGCTGGCCGGTGGACGCCAACGATCGGATTCTGCAACTGGCCGCCGTCGGCGGCGACGTGACCTATTCGGTGGTCATCGTGGGCACGCTGACCGCCGAGGGCTCCGGCTCCGGGTCGGGCCAGTAGTAGGAAACGTGGCCTTCGGTGCCGAGACATACGTAGGGTGGGTCGAGGGGCACCACGCGAAGCGTGGTCGCGAGCCCCACCATGAGTTGCTTCTGGTTCCGGTGGGGCTCGCTTCGCTCGACCCACCCACCCCTGTAAAGGTCTTAATCTGTTACGGTTTCACGGTTTATGGTATCACTTCGGCTTCGGCGCGCGTCACAACGGGGTGGCGGCGGGTGAACGG
>JBKQVT010000170.1:0-7180 GCA_052139835.1 Thermoguttaceae bacterium | reverse complement strand
GACCTCGTGCGCGGCCAGTACGCGGGCTATCGGCAAGAGACGAACGTGGCGAAGAACTCCGACGTTGAGACTTTCTGTGCCCTGCGGCTTTTCATCGACTCGTGGCGTTGGGATGGGGTGCCCTGGTATCTGCGCTCGGGAAAATGCCTCGCCGAAACGGTGCATGAGGTTCTAGTGGAGTTCTTCGCCACGTTCGGCTCTTTCCGGTAGCCGGTGTACTGGCCGCGCACCAGGTCATCGGGCTTCAGAGGGCGCATGGCCTGGAAGACCTTGGCTTTCTCGCTATGCACGGCTCCAAAGCCCCGATAGGCCGGGGCCTCCATGGCCAATAGCGCGACGACCTGAAAGAGGTGGTTCTGCATCACGTCGCGCAGACAGCCGGCGGTTTCGTAAAACGAGCCGCGGCCCTCCACTCCGAAATCCTCGGACAGGGATACCTGGACGCTGGCCAAGTAGTTGCGGTTCCAGATCGGCTCCAGGAACGAATTGGCGAACCGGAAATAGAGGATATTCATGATCGCCTCCTTCCCGAGGAAGTGGTCGATGCGGAAGATCGAGTCTTCCGGGAACACCGACCTCGCGACGCGGTTAAGCTCACGCGCCGAGGCCAGGTCGCGGCCGAAAGGCTTTTCGACGATGACGCGCGCATGATCGGCCAAGTCCGCGGCACCGAGTCCTGTGATCACCGTCTGGAAGAGCGAGGGCGGGATGGCGAGACAGTGCGCCGGGCGCAGAGCGCGACCCAGCGCCTTCTTGATCGCCGTGAACGTGCCCCGGTCGTTATAGTCCCCGCTCACGTAACTGAGCAAGGACATCAAGTGGTCCAGGGCGGGTTGATCATCGATCCCACCCGATCGCATCACGCTGTCCTTCACGCGATTGCGCAGGTCCGCCAGACTCCAATTCGGGGAGGCGACGCCGATGACCGGGACGTTCAGGACGCCTCGTTTCGCCAGCGCATAGAGCGCCGGGAAGATCATCTTGTGGGCGAGATCGCCCGTCACACCGAAGAGCACCAGCGCGTCGGAACGAGAGGCAGTCATCAGGGGCCTCCTGGGGGAGCGGCGGTCTTTTCCACGTGACCGCCGAAGGCGTAACGCATCGCGGAGAGCACCTTGTCGGCGAAATCAGCCTCGCCGCGCGAGCTGAAACGATCGTAGAGCGCGGCGCTGATCACCGGGGCGGGCGCCGACTCGTCGATAGCCGCCACGACCGTCCAGCGGCCCTCGCCTGAGTCCGAAACCCGGCCTTGGAAGTTTTCCAGGTCCGGGCTGCCGAGGAGGGCCTGCGCGGTCAAGTCCAGCAGCCAGGAAGCAATCACGCTCCCCCGGCGCCAGACCTCGCCGATGTCGGCCAGATTCAACTCGTATTGGTAGTGTTCGGGGTGGCGCAGCGGGGTCGTCTCGGCATCGGCAGTCCGCCGCTGCTTGCCGGCATTGGCGTGATGGAGGATGCCCAGCCCCTCCGCGTAGGCGGCCATGAGGCCGTACTCGATCCCATTGTGGACCATCTTGACGAAATGGCCGGCGCCGGCCGGCCCGCAGTGCAGGTAGCCGTGCTCTGCCGTGCCGCCCACCTTCTCCCGCCCCGGCGTGCGCGGCGCCGTCTCGATGCCGGGGGCAAGGGCCGCGAAGATCGGGTCCAGACGCCGGACGGCCACCTCGTCGCCGCCGATCATCAGGCAATATCCACGCTCCATCCCCCAGACTCCGCCGCTGGTCCCGACATCCACATAGCGAATGCCTTTCGGTTTCAGCTCGGCGTCGCGACGGATGTCATCGTGGTAGTAGGAGTTGCCGCCGTCGATGACCACGTCGTCGCGTTCCAGCAGCGGGACAAGGGCCTTCAGCGTCGGATCGACCGCGGCCGCGGGCACCATCATCCAGGCGGCGCGCGGTTTGTTCAGCTTCTTCGTGAAGTCTTCGAGCGACGTCGTCCCAACCGCCCCTTCTTGGACGAGTGTGCGCACGGCCTCCGGATGGAGGTCGTATACGACGCACTGGTGGCCGGCCCGCAGCAGTCGCCGCACCATGCTGGCTCCCATCCGCCCCAGTCCGATCATGCCGATTTCCATGGGATATTCCTTTGTGTTTCAGGCCACGTCCCCTAAGCCGAACGAGGCCAGTTGTGCGCGCGTGGACTGGTAATCCGTGTGCCGGATGCCGCGAATCCCTAGGCCTTCCGCGACCTGGACGAACATCGGCTGGTCCTCGATATAGACGACCTGCCCCGCCGGCACCTGGGCGACGTCCAGCGCCAGCCGAAAGATGTCGGCGTCGGGCTTGCGGAAGCGGACGAAGCAGGAGGAAACGAAGAAATCCACGAACTCATCGAGCTTGAAGGTGCGGATGCGGTGCGAATTCAGTTCGCGCGCTTCGTTGTTGACTACGGCGATTCTCAGCGCGTGCTGGGCCTTAAGAGCACGCACCAGCGCGATCATCTCGGGATAAGGCTGCGACTGCGCGAACATGAATTCCCGGAATTGCTCCGGCGTGAAGGGCCGCTCCTGGTAGAACACCGTCCGGTCCAGGTATTCCTCCAGCGTGAGTTTGCCCACTTCATAGGTGTCAAAGGTCAGGTGATGGCGGTCTTCCATGTCGGCCGGATTCAGGTCGAACACCTTCGCAGCCAGCGCCCGCGATTGATGGCCCCAGCCGTTGGTAAGCAGCACGCCGCCGACATCGAGAAACAACGTCGTGATCTCTGTTGAGCGTTTCATGATCGTCCCGGAGTGTTCGTTGTCACGTCTTCACGCATGGCCGTGCCTTTTGGTGTTACGAAGATCAACAGGTCCCTGTTGGGCAGACGGCCCATGCAGCGACTCCTTGGATCTCCCGTAGCGCCGGATCAGGGTGTTGGTCGAACTATCGTGCTTGAGCTGGCCGTTGGCCCCGGATTCGAGTTCGGGGATGATGCGCGCGGCAAGCGCCTTCCCCAGCTCGACGCCCCACTGATCGAAGGAGTCGATGTGCCAAATGGCGCCCTGGGTGAAGACGCTGTGTTCGTACAGCGCAACGAGCTTCCCCAGCGCGGCAGGGGTCAGACGTTCCAGGAGGATCATGCTGGACGGACGGTTGCCCTCGAAGGTGCGGTGCGGAAGGAGCGATTCCGCCACGCCCTCGGCGCGGACCTCCGGCGGCGTTTTGCCGAAGGCCAGCGCCTCGGCCTGGGCAAACACGTTGGCCAAGAGCAAGTCGTGGTGGCGGCCGAGGGGATGAAGCGGCTGAAGAAACCCGATGAAGTCGCAAGGGATGAGCTTGGTACCCTGGTGAATCAGTTGGTAGAAGGAATGCTGGCCATTGGTGCCCGGCTCGCCCCAGTAGATTGGCCCGGTCTGGCAGACGACTTCGGTCCCATCGAGAGTGACGTGCTTGCCATTGCTCTCCATCGTCAACTGCTGGAGGTAGGCGGGGAATCGCTTCAAGTACTGCTCATAGGGCAGGACCGCCACGGTCTCGGCGGCGAAGAAGTTGTTATACCAGAAGCCCAGGAGCCCCATGAGCACCGGCAAGTTGCGCTCGAAAGGCGCCGTGCGGAAATGCTCGTCCATCTCGTGGAAACCGTCGAGCATGGCGCGGAAATGTTCGGGGCCAATGGCGATCATCGTCGACAGCCCGATCGCCGAGTCCATCGAGTACCGCCCGCCGACCCAATCCCAAAACTCGAACATGTTCGCGGTGTCGATGCCGAAGCGGGCCACTTCCCCGGCGTTGGTCGAGACCGCGACGAAATGCCTGGCGACCGCGGCGGGATCTTTCAAGGTCTTCAGCGCCCAGTCGCGGGCCGTGTGCGCGTTGGTCATCGTCTCCAGGGTCGTGAACGTCTTGGACGAGATGATGAACAGCGTCTCGGCGGCGTCGAGATCGTGGGTGGCCTCGGCGAAGTCGGTGCCGTCGACGTTGGAGATGAAGCGGAAGTTCAGGTCGCGCCGGCTGTAATACCTCAAGGCCTCGTACGCCATCACCGGCCCCAGGTCGGAGCCGCCGATGCCGATGTTGACGACGTTGCGGATCGGCTTGCCGGTGTGGCCTTTCCACTGGCCATCGCGCACGCGGGTGCAGAAGTCGGCCATCTTCTCCAGCACGGCGTGAACCTGGCGCACGACGTCTTCGCCGTCCACGACGATGGCTTGCCCTTTGGGGGCGCGCAGGGCCACGTGCAGGACAGCCCGCTTCTCCGTGACGTTGATCTTCTCGCCCCGGAACATGGCATCGATGCGGGCCCGCAGGCCGGCCTCCTCCGCCAATCGCAAAAGGAGCCGGAGCGTCTCGCCGGTGATGCGGTGCTTGGAATAATCAAAGTAGATGCCGACCGCCTCGGCGGTCATGCGCTCCCCGCGCTTCGGATCGTCCGCGAAGAGCTGGCGAAGATGCAACTCCCGGACTTGCGCGTAATGGGCTTCGAGGGCGCGCCATGCCGGGAGTGCGGTGGGTGGTGCGATGCTGGATTCCATGTTCATTTTCCTTCCATTGCGGGGTTATACTGGCCGCGGCGCGCAGCCTGGTTGCAGCGGGCTCGATGAACCAAGGCTTGCTGCGCCGCCGCCACGTGGGCCTCTTGGCCTTGCCAAATCTCCAGGGCCGGTTGCTGGATGGCGCGGGAGAACGAGAACGTCAACGCCCAAGGCAGTCGCGACCGGAAGCGGACGTTCATGGCATTCAAACGGGCCGAGGCCAGTTCCGCCCCTTGGCCGCCCGAGAGGAACGCAATCGCCGGAACCGCCGCGGGGACAGCTCGCAAGAGACGCCTCACCGTGGCGTCGGCCACCTCGTCCACCGCTTCCTGCTTGGGGCAGTCCAATCCCGGCAGCACCATGTTGGGCTTCAGGACCATGCCCTCCAGCATCACGCGTTGGGTATAAAGCTGGTGGAAAACCGTGCGCAGGACTTCCTCCGTTACCTCCCCGCAGCGCTGCAGGGTGTGCTTGCCGTCCATGAGCACTTCCGGCTCGACGATGGGGACCAGTCCGGCTTCCTGGCACAACGCGGCATAGCGGGCCAGCGCCTGCGCGTTGGCCTCGATGCAGCCCCGGCTGGGAAGACAATCGCTCACAACGATCACCGCCCGCCACTTGGCAAAGCGGGCGCCCATCTGGGAATATTCAGCCAGGCGGCCGCGCAATCCGTCCAGACCTTCGGTGATTGTCTCGCCGGGATGACCTGCCATGTCCGTGGCGCCGGCGTCCACCTTGATGCCGGGGATGATTCCCGCACCGAGGATGACCTTGATAAAGGGAGTGCCGTCTCTCTTCCGCTGGCGGATCGTCTCGTCGTAAAGGATCACGCCGCTGATGCACTCCGCCAGCCCGGGCGTGGTCAAGATCAACTCCCGATAGGCACGCCGAGCCTCCTCGGTCTGGGGAATCCCCAACCTGGCAAAGCGTTTGTTGCAGGTGGGATTGCTTTCATCCATCGCCAGCAGGCCCTTGTCGCCGGCGACCAGCGCGCCGGCGGTGTCGATAAGCTCTTGGACATTCATGGGAGGTTGCCCCCTTTCCGGTTCCAGGTTTCCGGCATGTCTTGGCCGTGCCGGGCATTCAGACACGTTCCTGCTCGTAGGGAATCATCGCTGCCAGAGGATGCGTGCGTCTTCCAGCGGGATCGCCACGCCGTCGCACTGCGGTATCACTCGCACCGTATAGTCCGCGGCTGGGCGGTCCGCAGACACAGCCGCGCTGTAAACGCAAGCGCCCGACGCGCCGGCCGGTTGGCCGGCGGGCTTCATCTCCTGCCGCACGGGAGCATCGCCATCGACGGCGTCGGCGTAAAGCTCGACCCGCACCGCCTTGGGGTCGAGGCCGTTGAGATCGAGCTGAACCTCGAACAGGTGCCGTTGGCAGCGCGTCTCAACTTTCACCGCGCCGAGGTGCAGCGCGGCCCATTTCTGTTCCAGATTGTGCCGCCAATCGACCATGTGCCTGCCCCTGGCGCCTTTGTCGGCGGCGCGCTGGCGGTAGGCCGCCGCCGCCGAAAGGTAGTGCTGTTCGGTGTATTCCCGCACGGTGCGATTGGCCGAAAAGCGCGGGGTCAATCGCGCCATGCTTTCGCGCATGCGGGCAAGCCACGCCCTGGGAAGGTCGCTGTTGTCGCGGGTATAGAACTCGGGAATCACCTCCCGCTGGAGCAGATCGTAGAGTGCCTCGGCTTCGGTGGCGTCCCATGCCGGATCGTCGCCATGTTCCTTGCCGTCGCCAAGCGCCCAGCCTACTTCGGGCGTGTAGGCTTCCGCCCACCAGCCGTCCAACTCCGAGAGGTTGATGCCCCCATTAACGAGCACCTTCATGCCGCTGGTGCCACTGGCCTCCCACGGTCGCCGTGGTGTGTTGAGCCAGACATCTACTCCTTGCACCAAGTGCTCCGTCAGGAGCATATCGTAATCACTGAGGAAAATCGCATGAGGACGGGCCTCAGGCTGGCGAATGAACTTTATCCATTGCTGGATCAGGGCCTGTCCGGCCGCGTCCGCGGGATGGGCCTTGCCCGCAAGGATGAGTTGCACTGGTTTCTGCGGATTGGTTAACAGGCGTAGCAGCCGCTCGGGATCGTGCAGGAGCAGGTTCGGTCGTTTGTAGGTGGCGAAGCGGCGGGCGAAGCCCAGTGTCAACGCATTGGGATCGAAGAGATGCCTCGCTTTCTCAACCGTCTCGGGCGACGCGCCAGCGGCTGCATAGTGCCGGGCCAGGCGTTGGCGAGCGTAGTCAATCAGCGACTTGCGGGCGGCCGTGCGAAATTGCCAAAGGTTGGCGTCGGAGACGCGGCGAATGTCCTGCTCCAAGTTTTCCGTCGTATGCAGCCAGCGATCCTTTCCACAGACCGCCATCCAAAGACCGTCGGCCTCCTTCGAGTCCCAACTCGGCATGTGAACTCCGTTGGTCACGTGTCCGACCGGCACTTCGTCCTCCGGCCAGTGCGGAAAGAGCGGCTCGAAGATGTGCCGGCTGACCTTCCCGTGCAAGCGACTCACGCCGTTGACCGCCCCGCTGCCGCGAATTGCCAAATAGGCCATGTTGAAACTCTCTGACGAGTCGTTCGCGTCCTGGCGGCCCAGGGCCAGCAAATCGTGGAGTGTAATACCGAGCTTTTCTTGGGCATACCGACCGAGGTATTGCTCGATGAGAGCAGGAGCGAAGCGGTCGAAGCCGGCCGCCACCGCAGTGTGGGTGGTGAAAAGGTTCCCCGCG
>JBKQVT010000169.1:0-26677 GCA_052139835.1 Thermoguttaceae bacterium | reverse complement strand
CCCCCTTCCGCCCTCCGCCTTTCCCCTTCACTTTTCCCCGATCGTCAAACTGAAGGAGAAATTCAGATACGGCACCGTGATGGGCGTGACCGTGTAGTGCCACTGGCCTGCCACGGCCGCCGGCACGTCGAGGGTGAAGGTCTTCGTGCCCGCCTCTTCCAGCCGGGTGCCGTCGGGGCCGACGACGGTCAGGCGCAAACGCGCCCCGCGGTCGGCGAAGACCAAGGCAAACTGCAATGACCGGGTGCCGCGGCATTGGTACACGCCGGTCCGCGCCTGGTTGCCGCTGGAGGCGCTGAGCAGGTTGCGCTCGACCGGCGAGAAGCCGCCTTGGATCATGGTCCGCTGCACGCCGGCGTCCAGTTGCGCGTTCACGGCGGTAAAGACCAGGTAGCGGAGCAGTTCCAGCTCCGTCCGGCTGTTCTGCGTCTCGTTGTGAAACGACGTGAAGATCACGTTGCCTTCGCCGAAGGGGAATTGCACCAGCAGGGCGGCGGTCTGGCGGTCGTCGGACTCCGTTTGATAGCTGCCGCGGATATAGGTCGTGACCTTGGCCTGGTGGAAGGCCGCCGGCTTCCAGCCCGGCCGCTCGAACTTCAGATCGACGGCCTTGCCCAACAACTTTCGCAAGCCCGGATCGATCACCTCGGCGTGGACGGTCTGGACGGCGCCTTCGTTCGTTTTGGCGAGGTCGACGAACTCGGGAAAGGCGATGGCCAGCAGGCCGAACTGCCAATCGGAGACGTAGAGCGTGCCGCCGGCGTCGACGAAGCGGCGCAGCGACTGGCAGACCTGTTGGCCGATCTTCGGCCGCACGCGGAAGACGCCCGTCGCGTCGCGCTGCCCGCGCCCCGTCCGCCGGCCGAGCCAATCCTGGGGCACGCCGCCGCAGGTGAGGAAGACGACGTCGTACTTCCGCAGCCGGTCGGCGTCCAAGAGGTCGTTCATGGCGATCTTGGTATAGTCGTAGCCGCTGCCCAGCGTGTCGAGCAGCTTTCCCATGTCGTCGTATTCCGGGGGCGTGACGGCCAGGCGCAGGGGGCGGGCGTGGTCCGCCGCGGCGGCCGCGTCGCCGCCGGCAGGGCCCTTGGCCGGGCTGCGATCGAAGAGAAAGACCAGGCCCAAGGCGAGCAACAGCGCCACCAGCGCCGCGGCGTCGACGGCCAGGCGCCGCGGGTCCATGCCGAAAAGCAGCCACTTGCCGCATTGGGGGCATCGTTTAACGTCCCGGCGATTTTCCCGCCCGCATGAACAGCGCATGGCTATTTCTTCTTATCCGGCCCGAACTTGTCGCGATACTTCTTCAAGGCCTTGTCTTTGAACTTCAAGAAGCCGCGGGCCACCCGCTCGGATACTTGGTCAATTTGGTCGACCACTTGCCCGGAGACCGCCTTGGCCTTTTTCGACAACTCCTCGACGTTCCACTCGCCGCGGGCGCCGGAGGGTTCGCCGCCGGTCGCCCCCGGCGTCGGGGCCAACACGCGTAACAGCACCAGCGTGGTGTCGTCGTAGCGGATGTGACGCAAGCGCCGCAACTCGGTGATCTGGGCCTGCCAGTCGGCCTCCGACATCGTGCGGCAGCGGTCCCAGTCGGGCGTCCCGCCCGCCTCGTGCAGCTTCAGCGCCCATTCCGCCAAGGCGTCGGTGCAGAGGATCAAGAGGTCGTCCGGGTAGCAGAGCTCGTTGAGCATCGTGAACCGCATGAGGTAGTCGCGCTTCAGGTCGATGCTGCCCAGCACGATGGGGTCGGCCTGGAACTGGGCGGCGGTTTCCAGGGGGAAGCTGCGGACCAATTCGCGGCCGCGGACGTGAAAGAGGCAACTGTCGCCGATGGCGAAGCCCCGCAGGCGATAGGCCCCGAACGCCCCCGGCTGCTCCCGCTCGCTCTCGGTCACCTGGATCCACAGCAGCGTGGAAAAGGCCCCCATGGGCAGCTTGGCGCGCTGGTGCCAAGCCAGCGTCGAGCTGTCGATGCGCTGGGTCCAGGTCTGGCGTTGGCGGGCCAGCCAGGCGGCAAAGGACGCGGCGTTGTTGGGATCGGGGGCGGCGGCCATGACCGCCTCGACCAGGACGTTGGCCCACTGGGCCGAGAAAATGGCCGACGAGACGCCGTCGGCGATCACCGCGATGCCCCGCGCCGCATCGACCTGGCAAGCATCCTGGCACTGGCCCGGATGCTCGGGGTCCTTGGGAAGCATGAAGGTCCGCGAGTCGAATCGCATGGCTTCACCGCCCTAGCATCGGGTGCCACTGCTGGGTTGTCCAGCAGTGCAATACGTCGACCACACTGCTGGACAAGCCAGCAGTGGCACCCATCTTACCTCGGTCGTCCAGAATATACACTCTTACTTCCGAAACACCGCACTAGCGCAATCCCGGCGCCGCCTGCGTACCCATGTTGAGAAACTGGATCAAACACACCATGTCGGCGTTGAAGGCCATGCCGCGGGCATTGGGCTGCAAGGGGAAGCCTTCCATCACGGCGTGCCGATAGAAGGGCTCCGGCAGCACGCTGGACATGTGGAAGAGCGCCTTGGCCAGCTCGTCGGGCAGGCCCACGTCGGTGGCGGGAAACATGAACGGGTCGGCGGCCGTCATCGACAAGTGGCAGTTGAACAACAGCACGTTGCCGTCCTCCGTGGCCAGCGATTTCAGGGCGTCGGCGTAGGGAATCGGGTTGCCGTCCTGCGATTCGCCGTCGGTGATGTGCACGACGATGGGGGGAAAACTCCGCGGGTGCTGGCCGATCCACTCGGCCAGGATTTGATGGGCGTGATAGAGCATGTGGCACATGGGTGTGCCCCCTTCCGCCCGCGGATCAACCCACACCGGCACGTCGCAGGGAATCTGGATCATCTCCCCGGTCTCTTCGTCGGGGAGGTACTGGGTGCGGGTATCGATGCGCGCCGGGGCGGCGCCGATCTCGCTGATGGAGACCAGCATGCGCCCGGAGAGCGGGCCCAGCAACGCCGACTCGATGATCGGCGTGGCGCCCTGGTCGGTGCGGTAGCCGAAGACTCCGATGTCCATCCAGTCCTTGATGCCCTCGTCGCCGCTGGCGCGGATGGCCATGTTTTGCAGCCAGCCATTGATGGCCGCCGCCAGCTCGTCGCATTTGCGGTTCGACGAGTTGCCCAGCGGCTCCTCCATCGAGTAGGACTGGTCCAGGAGGAACAGGAAGCACACCTTGTTTTGGCGGCTGATCTCTTGGGAATAGAACGCACGCGACATGCTGACCTCCCGATGACACTCGGCCGTCGAGCCGTACCCTCATCAATTCTGACTCGTCCGCGCAAAAATACAAGCGATCCCCTGCGAAACCGCAAGCGTGCCGCCACGCACTCTCTAATCCCTAATCCCCAATCCCTAATCCCTCATTTCCTCCTCAGTCCCTTCCATTTCCAGAGCGAGCGGCGCTCCAATCGGCCCAAGACCAGCGGCTGGCTGGCAAATGTCTGGAAGCCCGCATCGACGATGGCCCACACCGCCACCCAGGCCCCTTCCCATGCTTCTTCGCTGCGGACCAGGCAGGCGCCGTTGCCGCGGTCCCACTCCGACCGTTCGATTGAAAGGCGGAGATGGGCGGCCACCGTCTGCGGATCGTCGGCCGCGGTGGGCTCGGCCGGGCAAATGGCCAGCAGGCAGCGGTCGGCCAGCCGCGCGGCCGGCCACGTCCACTGTACCCGCCAGTCTCCCTCCGGCTCACGGACGGCGGCCAGGTTTTCCCCGTCGGCGGCCGCCTGCAAGCCCAGCTTTTCCGGTGGCAGCACCGCGGCGCGGATCCACTCCGCCAGCAAGGCCTGGTGGGGCGTGAAACGCGCGGGGCTGCGGCGGACCAGTCGCACGTCGAACACCTCGTAGAAGGCCGCCGTTTGCCCCTTTTCCAAGGCGGCCAACATCGCCTCGGTGCGGCGGGCACGGGCGCGGGCGGCGCGGATCGGCCCCGCCCAGGCCGCCGGCAAGCGATAACCGGCCAAACACGGCTGCCGCGTCCACTCGACGATGGCCGCCTCGTCCTGCTCCTCGACCGCCGTCCGCAGGTGATCGAGCACCTCCTTCCGCTCCAGCGCCTGATCGTAGAGAAACCGCCAGGGCTCGGCCTCCGCGCAGCCGGAGAGCAGTTCGTCCCGCCAGACGGCCAGCAACTGGACGTCGCACTGGTCCGGGGGGAGGCCCTCGGGCAGTTCCGCCAGGAGCTTCAAGAGGGGAACTCTCTGCTGGGCCAGGGCGACGCGGTTGTTCCACTCGCGGCCGACGAGGTGCTCGCCATGGGCCTCCTGAACCGCCCGCCACGCCGCCACGATGGCCGCTTCCGGGGCCGGTTCCCCGGCGGCGGCTTCCAGCCGCGCCATGGCCGCCAAGCACTTGGCGGCCCGCTCCACCTGCTCGTGGAGGCTGTGGCGATAGTCGGCGGGCAATTGCCCCGCCGCCTCCAGCAGGCGCCGCTCCTCGGCCAGCACGGGGGGATGGGTGCGCTGCTGGGCCAGGTGCCGCAGCCGGTCGACGACCTGCACCCGCCGCCGCGCCTCGGCCAGGCGGGGGCGCTCCTGCTCGGCCGCCGCATCGCCCGCAAACAGCGCCTCGTTCCACGCCTCCACCAGTCTCCGGTCCACCGTCTCGCTGGCCTCGTGGGGAATGCGGGCGAAGGCCGCCCACGCCTCCTGCCGGCAGACGAATTCGTAGGCCTCGCGAATCAGCGGCTGCAAGTGCTCCGGCGCGTCGCGGAAGTTGCCGCGGCGATTGAGCAAGTGCACCGCGCCGCTCCATTGCCGGGCCAACAGCAGCCGCTCGATCTTGGCATAGGAATGCACCAGTTGCCCCAGCGACGGAACCTGGTCCATCCGCTGGCGGCTCAACGCCACAAGCTGCTCGGTCAACTCCTTCACGTCCGCGGCCGCCAGCCGCATCAGGTCGCGATACAAGGGCGACGTGATGGGCGATTGCAGGTCTTCGCGGCGAAAGAGCAGCTTGTCGTAGCCGCACGACTCCACGTACCTGCCCCAGAACTGCGGATTGGCCGCCAACGCCCGCAATGCCACGTAAATCAACAGCGCCGAAAAATGGTCCAGGTCCAGCGAGAGCAGCGTCTTGGCGTTGCGGTCCGGGTGCTGGTAGGGCTCCACGCCCACTTCCAGATTGCGACGGCCCACCAGCGCCGGCACGCACATGCAGTCGTAATCGACCAGCTTGATCTCGTTCTGCGGCGTGACCATGACGTTGCCGTGCTGCAGGTCGCCGTGGGCGATTCCCGCGTCGGCCAGCTCCTTCACCGCGTCCAGCCAGCGGTCGGCCAGGAAGCCCACCGCCTCGGCGTTGCCCTCGCGGCAGCGGTCCCGCACCCAGTTGAAGAGCGTCTCGCCCTGGACCCATTCCATGAGGATCACCGGGTACCACTTGCCGTCGCCGGCGGAGCGGATGCTCTGGTCGCGATATTCGAACTCGACCAGGCAGCGGGGTTTATGGTCCTTGGCGTAGGCGGCAACCAGCTCGTAGCGTTCGCGCCGCTCGGGCGATTCGCTGGTGAAGACCCGCACCGCGAAGGGCCGCCGGTCGTCGGGACTGAAGGCCTTGTAGACCACGGCGAAGGCCCCCGCCCAGGGCCGCGGCTGGTTCCGCTGGTCCTTCTCGATGGTGCTGTGCTGCAACCGCGGATCGCGAAAGGCGACTTGCGGGCTTTGCAGCATGGCACTGAAGTGAGAGGCCAGCGGCCAGGACATGGGAGGTTGAGAAACTCGGGACCGGGTGGGGGACCGATTTCCAGTCTACCTGCACCCAGAGGGGGGTGTCAAGGAGGACGTCACGATCGCCTACCGCCCGGCGGTGGCGGAGGGGGAGGGATCCGCGGCGCGGCCGGCCAGGACCGCGGCGGGGGCGGCGGCACCGCCCCGCCCGGCAAAATCGGCGGCGCCACCGGCGGCGGCGATGCCGGTGGGGAGGCCACCGGCGGTGATGGCCAAGCGGGAGGCGTGGGCACAGCGGGCGGCGGCGGAGCGGGGGGCGCCAAGGGGGACGACGGCCCGCCCCCCGCCGCGACCGCCGGCTTCGGCGGTGGAGGCAGCGGCGGCAAGCCGCTTCCGCCCGCCGGCGCCGCGCCGCGCGACGCGATCGCCGCGGCCGCCGCCCGCAGCCGTCCCCACTGCCGCGAGTGGAAACGGACGATGTTCGTGCCGAGCTTGATCAGGTCGCCGTCCTTCAGGGGCGTGGCCGTCTTCACCGGCTGGCCGTTGAGCCGGGTGCCCAGCCGGCTGTGGTTGTCTTCCAGGAGGAACTGGCCGTCGCTCTGGCGGGTGATGCGGGCGTGCTCGGCTTCGAGGTCTCGCCCCGGATAACCGAGAAAGGGCAGCGGCAGGTGGTCGCCGCGGCCCAGCGTGGTGACCGTTTGGCCGAGGATCAGTTCCCTTCCCGGCCGGAAGCCGTCGACGACCGTCAGCCAGGCCTCCTTCAGGACCAGTTGCGTCAGTCCCACCAGGGCACCGATGGCCGTGCCCAGGATGACGAAGGCGGCCGCCCGGCCGGCCAGATCGGAGTCGGGGGTGAGGATCTGGATGAGCACTCCGCCCAGCAGTCCGCCCAGGGTCCCGCCGATGGCGCCGTTGCGGCATTTTCGCCTGGATTTCTCTTCGATTCCCCCGGCCAGGCCGATGGCCAGGCCCATGAGCATCCAGCCGAGCACCATTCCCAGCGACGACCCGCTGGCCCACCTGACGAGGTTTCCCAGCAGCCCGCCGATGGCGCCGCCCAGGCCGCCGCTGAGTAATCCGGACGGCACTCGTCTGAGTTGCCGCCGCCATTGGGCATTCGTCATGCCGGAGACCAAATTCAACCCGGCGGCCATTGCCGCGCCCATGCCGGCGGCCACTCCCACCACGACTGCCATGCCAAACTCGCTCCCGCCGTGCAGCACCAGGGCCTCGGCGAGCATCCAGGCCAGAAAGGCCGCCCAGCCGCCGACCACGGCACTGTAGTAGACAAATCGTCCCAATGACATGGAAAAACTGCCGCCGGCAATTTGGGGGGGAATAATTCTTGCGGGAAGCCTCGAACCTAGAATAGCCTTCGGGCGGGCCCGTTGCAAACCATCCCCCTCTCTGGTAGTTGGGTTGCTCGATTGCAGCGGAACGTTTACGCTAGATTCGGGCGACAGACCGGATTTCACTTTTTTGGGGTGGTGGAGCCATGGCTACACGATTCGTTCGTATCGACCTCTCGGATGAAGCCCGCGACTATCGTCCCATGGCCATCGAGCCGGGCGTGCCCATGCTCGATCGCTCCAACGCCAACGCCAAGATCCTCTTCCGCTGGGTGGGGGGATTGGCGGCCGAGCCGGTCTGGGACGGCGACTCGGTCAACTTCTTCGTCCGCGACAATCGCGGCGGCCGCCTGGAGGAGGTGCTGTGCCAGCCGGCCAGCGAACACGAGCTGCGGACGCTGCTGCAGGACGAGCTGGGGCTGTTGAAAGACCGCCTGGAAAAGGCCCGCGCCGAAACGCCCACCGAGAAGGTCTTCCGCAAGGTCCTGCTGCGGACCTTCCGCGAGCTGATCGACAACCCCGGCCGCACCGACCTGGACAGCTACTTCTTCCGCTATCGCGACCTGGAGAACCGCTGGCGGCTGGTCTGGTGCTGGGGCTACCAGCGCATCGACCAGGAGCCGGCGCCGGCGGTCGTGTGCACGGAGCCGGAGTGCGCGCTGCTGTTCGTGCGCCGGCCGGGGAAGAGCCCCAAGTGCCCCAGTTGCGCCTCGACGCTTCAGTATCGGCCGGTCCGCATGAGCAAGCGCCGCCGCAGCCTGCTCTTAGTGCTGCTGTTGCTGTTGTTGGCGGCCGGGCTGCTGGGTTGGAAGTTCCGCCCCGAGCGGTTGGCGGCCGATCCCAACAACCTGACCGGCCCCGTGGGCAGCCGCGTCGAAATCAAGGTCTTGAAGAAGGGCCTCTTCAGCAAGGAGGACGTGACCTGCCATGCCGTGGGCGTGGTGCTCGATCCGGCCGTGGCCCGCTACGACCAGATGACCGGCATGACCCGCCTGGTCGGACCGGGGGGAACAAAGATTCGCTTCCAAATGGGCGACTTGCAGACCGAGGTCAACTTGGAAGCCGCCGTGGACCCCAATCCGGAGAAGATCGTCATCGAGCCGCACGACGTCGCGTTGGCCCCCGGCTCCACGGCCCGGCTGAAACTCATCGGCCACTACAAGGACGGCACGACGGCCGACCTGACCGCCGCGGCCGAGTGGAAGCCGCAGAACGACAAGATCGTCTTCGCCATGGGCGGTTTCCTGGAAGGGCTGGCGCCGGGGGCGTCGACGGTCACGGCCCGCTACCACGCCACGCCCGAGAGCCCCTACCTCGCCGAGGCCTCGGCCAACGTCAACGTGGCCAAGGTCGAGATCAAGTCGCTGGAGATCGGCATCGCGCCGGCGGCGGTGGCCGCCGGCCGCGCCAGCCGCCTGCGGATCGACGCCGTCGGCCCGGACGGCCGGCACTATTCGCTCCTGGATTCGTCGCAACTGAAGACCGAGGTCGGCCCGTCCTACCTGGCCTCGGTCCATGGCGCGAGCCTGCGGGGCGACCGCGTCGGCCACGGCACGCTGTCGGCCAGCTTCGGCGACGGGCCGAAGGCCGAGAAAAGCTTCACGGTGGCCGCCATCCCCGGCGTCCCCCGGCTGGAGGTCTATCCGAAGACCCTTCCCCTCCTGGTGGGCGAAATCGCCGACCTCAGCATCGCCTCGCCCAGCAGTACGCCGGTCCGCATCAGCAGTTCCAAGCCCGGCATCGTCGAGGTCACGGCCAGCAACCGCCTCATCGGGCGGGCCGCCGGCACGACCGAGGTCGAGGTCGCCCAAGGCAGCCAGAAGAGCACCGTCGAGGTGAGCGTCGCCAAGGCCGAGTTCACTGCGATCGCCATCGATCCGGGCAGCGTGGTGGTGCCCGTAGACGACGTGGCCTCGCCCCGCGTCGTCGCCCGGGTGAAGGGCGACCAGACCGGCCGCCTGGTGGAACTGGCCCCCGACCTGCTCTCGTGCGACAAGGCGCCGTCGCCCCGCTATGCCGACTTCAACTTGCGGCGAATGGAGTTTCGCGGCGTGCTGCCCACCATTCCCAGCGCGCCGCAGACGCTGGCGATGCGCTATTCCACCCTGGCCGCCAACGCCCCGGTGGCCGTCGTGGTCATGCCGCTGCGGCTGGAGCTGACCCCGCCGGGCCCGCTGGACCTGCCGCTGGGCCAGATGATGCGTCTGCAAGGCTGGGCCCATTATAGCGGCGGCCGCCTGGTGGCCGTCCCCGGCGAGCGGATGAAATGGCGGACCGACCGCTCGGCCAGGCCGGCTCCGGGCCTGGAACTGCGGGGCGATAAAGTGGCCGCCCTGAAGGCCGGCGGGGGACCGCTGCCCGTCTCCGCCAGCTACTTCGACACCCCGTCCAACGCGGTGGTCTTCAAGTCGGTCCCGGCCGATCCCAACCTCGTCTTGCGGCTGGAGGTGGATCGCACGATCCGCCTGGCCGGCGAGCCGGGACAACTCGCCCTGGAGGCCACCTGCCCCCGCGGCGACGTCGAGCTGGTCCCCGAAATGGCCGCCTTCGCCAGCGCCGACGCCGGCGTCATCAAGGTCGATGCCAAGCACGGCGATTTCCACGCCGGCGCGCTGGGCGAAACGACCGTTACCGGCAGCCATGCCGCGGCCAAGAAGCCGGCGACGCTGAAACTCACGGTCCACGATCCGGCCTTGGCCCGGCTGGTCTTCGACCCGGCCGCCGCCCGACTGGCCGTCCACGAGCAGGCGTCCCTGCCGCTGTTTCTGGAGGTCCAGGATCATGGGAAGGCCCAACGGGCGCCCATGGAAGGGCCGGGCATCGCCTATGCCATTGCCCAGCCCGCCGCCGTGCGGTGGTCGCCGCCGCTGCTGACCGGACTGGAAGCCGCCAAGCCCTTTTCTTTGACCGCCGGGTATTCTCCCTATATGAAGGGCACGGCGACGGCCCAGGTCGAGGTCGTGCCGGCGGTCGATCCGGCCGGCCTGCGGGTGGTCCCGGCCACGGCCGCGCTGGCCCCGGGGCAGGGCGTTTCGCTCTGCGTCCAGCAACAGGTGCCCGGCTCGGAGCAGTGGAAAGAGGTCCGCCCCGACACGGTAAGCTGGACGGTGCCGGCCGAGGTGATCTGGGAGCCGGCCACGGAATCCTTGCGGCCGGCCATGACCGTCCCGCAGGACGCCAAGGGCGATATCCAGTTGCGGGCGGAGTTTGCCGGCCGCGAGGCCGTGGCGGTGCTGAGCGTCAAGCCGCAGGGCCTCGATGCCGCCGACCCGGCCGCCCGGCTCTTCGCCCTCCGCGAGCCCGGCGGCCAATATCTGCCCGTGGGCAGCCAGCAGCGCTACACCATCATGGTCGAGAAGGACGGCCACCAGGAGCCGGCCACCGACGTCCGCTGGCCCGGCGATTTCGAGAACCAGTATGTCAAGTGGCAGGCCCCGGTGTTGACGGCCAAGGAGGCCGGCGCGGTGCAATGGCTCCGCGCCGACGTCGCCGGCCGGACCGTGCTGGTGCGCACGACGACCTACGCGCCGGGCAAGTTCGTGGTCGAGCCCGCCGTCAATCCCGAGGCCCCGGTCGAGATCCTGATCCTCAGCGACCAGGGCGAGGCGGTGCGGTTTCCCGTGGGGGCCCAGTTCGACGACTTCCGCGTCGAGGCCCGCTACCCCGACGGCATGACCCGGCTGGTCACGAAGAAGGCCCTGCTGACCACGCCCGAGCCCGCCCCCAGCGCCCCGCTGACGGCTAGTAACGGCCACCTCATCGGCGTGCATCCGGGCGAGACTTCGGTGGCCGCCGAGTTCGACGGCGTGCACACGAAGAAATCCCTCGGCGTGACCGTCACCCAGGGGATCGAGGCCGATGAAATCCGCGTCGCCCCCACCCCCATCATCCTCTTGCGCGGCGAAACCGTCGCCCTGGGCATCGTCGGCTACAAGGCGGGCAAGTCCATCGGCGACATCACCGGCCTGGGCAACGTCACCTGGCAATCCGACAACCCCCAGACCGCCCGCGTCGAAGGCCACGCCCTCACCGGCGTGAAGCTCGGAGCCGCCAACGTCACCGCCAGCCTGGGCTCGCTCCGCAGCCCGCCCGCCAAGGTCAGCGTCGTCGATGCCATCGCCGGTGCCCTGCGGGTCGATCCCACGGGCATCCGCTTGCTGGTGGGCCAAAGCGCGCGGATCGGCACCGATCTGGTCGTCTCCCGCGGCGACCCGGACGCCGGGATGGACGTGAGCGACATGTGCACCGTCACTTCCTTGCAGCCGGGGTGCGTCCGCTACGTCCCGGAAACGCGGAGCCTCGTGGGCGTCGCCCCGGGCCAGTCCCAAGTGGCCATTGCCTTGGGCGATAAGATCGTCAACGTCGCGGTCGAGGTGGTAACCGCCGGTCCCGCGGGAAAGCTGCCGACAGGCGATGTCCGCATCGAGCCGGCCAGCAGCATCCTCGCCCGCGGCCAGTCGGAGGCGTTGCGGGTCTACGTGGGCCTGACCGATCAAACCGGCGCCGCGAAGCTGACCAGCTCCGACCCGAGCGTGGTCGCGATTCAAGGCGACATGGTTTGTGCGCTCAAGCCGGGCAAGGCGGAAATCACCGCCACCTTCCCCGACACCCCTCAGACCGGAAAGGCCGACGTGACGGTCAACAACGAGGAGCTGACCGAGGTGTACGCCGACCCCATGCAGTTGGAGGTCGGCGGCAGCAGCCGGATGCCGATCCTCGGCAAGGCCCCCTGCGGCATCCACGAGTTGTTCCCGCAGCCCGATCTGACGCTCACGGCGGGGGGGCAAACTCCCGCGGCAATCGCCCTGACCGGCGGCCACTGGGTCAAGGGAGTGGCCATCGGCGAGGCCACCGTGGAAATGGACTGGTGCCACAAGCTCAAGGGGCACGCGGCCGTGAGCGTGACCAACGACCCCTGGACCGACCTGCAAATCCGGCCCGCCCAGACGACGATCAACAAGGGCCAGGCCCTGGCGTATGAAGTGACCGCCAACAAGGGCGGCCAGGTGCGGGTGCTCACCCCGGAGGACGGCGTGCAACTGGCCGTCAGCGACGGCAATGTCGCCCAGGTGCTCGACGGCCTGAACGTCGGCGCCAAACAAGAGGGACGCACCACGGTGGTGGCGAAGTTGGCCTCGCTCAGCGCCGAGGCCACTTTGGACGTGACCGCCGGCAACGCCATTTCGACCGGCGTCGTCGCCGGTGGCGGCGTGGTCGTCCAGCCGCCGGGGGTCATTATTACCGAAGGCGGCGACCGGACCTTTGGAAACGGCACCACCATCGTGGAGACGGCGCCAAATGTGAAGGTAGAGAATTTCGACCCGAAGGCCGCCCACCTCGTGGTCGCCCCGGACCCGTTGACCCTATGGATAGGCGAAACAGGTAAGCTGGGTAGTGTGCGCCTCGACCCGGGGGGCGGCCAGCCTTCCATCCCCGTCGAGTACAAGGTGACGGCCCCGGAGGGGCAGACGATGGTCAAGGTCGAGGGGGAGACCGTTCGCGGCCTTGCCAAGGGGGAGAGCCAGTTGACGGTGACGGCCAGCGACCCGCAGTTTCAGGGCCTTTCGGCCGGCGTGGCGGTGCACGTGGGCGACGCCGACAAATTGACCATCGACCCGGCGGAAATGACGCTCCAGGTGGGCGAAACGACGCCGCTGGTGACCGTGACCGCCAAGGGCACCGATGGGACGAGCTACGCGGCCCCGGCGACTCTGGAAAGCCAGGACGAAAAGGTGCTGGTGGCCACGCTGGACCAGCCGGGGCATTTTCAGGCCAAGGCGATGGGTTCGACGCAGTTGAAGGCCAGTTTCCGGGGCGTGGACCTCTTCGCCACCGTAACCGTCACCGGGAAGCGGTTCGTGGAGGTCAAAACCACTCCCAACATGGCGGAAAAAGACTTCGACGTGACCGTCGAGGTACTAGCGGCGGCGGCAGAGGGTCCGTTAGAATATCGGGTTTACGTGGAAGGCGAAGCGGCGCCCGACGCCTGGACGGCCAACGAGCCGCAGGGCGATTCGCGCCGCGTGGAGTTGCACAGTCCGCGGATGGCCTACGGCCCGCCGGGCACGCTCTATCACCTGATGATCGAGGCCCGCGACGCGGCCACCAAGACGGTGCAGCAGTATCCGGTGACGCTCCGTGCGGCGGTGACCATTGTACGCGAGGAGAGCAAGTAGGGTTATTGAGTGACAGACAGGTAATGCATCGCCGTGTGCCACTGCTGGCTTGCCCAGCAGTGCCCGATTGACGCGGCCAAAGACACTGCTGGACAAGCCTGCAGGGGCACCCGCGCGGACGAGAAATTCGGAGGCAGCAGGAGCTTCATGGCATTTCCAGATGAACGTGATCGAAACTTGATTCGCCGCGCCGAGCAGGTGGAACACCTGGCCACCGGCCTCTGCGATTGGCTCTCCGAGTACAACCCGGCCCGCCGGACCACCGATCTGCTGCCCATCGCCGAGAGCGACGAGTTCGAGGTCTTGCAGCTTCGCCGCCTGGCGGGGAGCTTGTACACGTCGGCCAAGGTGCCGGTGGCGGCGGCGGCCTACGGGGCCTCGCAGGTGGGCAAGAGCCTCTTCATGGGGCAGGTGCTCCGCCCGCACAGCGAGGACTATTGCCCCATCGGCGGCGACGAGACCCTCTCCGAGCCGGCCTACTTCAAGAACCTCTCCTTCGACAACGATCTGAACCCGCAGTGCGGCTCGCAGGAGGCCACCGCCCTGGTCACCCGCTTCACCACCAAGGACCGCATCGGCGCCAGCGTGTCGCCCAACTACCCGGTGATGGTGCGGGCATTGACGCGGGTGGAGTGGCTGCGGGTATTGGCCCGCGGCTTCCATGCCGAGTGCAAGACGCCGGCCCGCACCTGGCAGCAGGGCGAATTGGAGGAACTCTTCGAGGACCTCGCCCGCCGCCACGCCGGCACCGAGGTCGATCGCCGCTGGCGGATGGACCTCCTGGACGCCTATTCGTACATGCGGGCGGTGGACCGCCGCGGTTTCCAGTCGAAGGAGGCGATCATCAACGGCCTCTTGAGCCGTTATCCGCTCAGCGACGAAGGCTACGTGGCCGCCGGGGCCGCGCTGTTCTGGGACAGTTGGGAGTCGCTCACCGGCCTGTTCGTGAAGATCGCCGGCTTCTTGAAGCGAATCACCCTGGGCGATCACGACCCGGCCATTTTCACCCATTGGGCGGGCGTCCGCTTCCTCTTGGACAGCCAGCGCTCCAAGTCCTACGAGCGGCCTGCCTCCAGGGTCTGGCAGCACGTCTCCTGGAACGACATCTACCTGACGCCCAAGGAAAAATACTACGTCATGGACTATCGCCCCGGCAGCGGCCTGGGCAACGAAGAGCTGGAGACGATCCAGGCGGGCATGTTGGAACTGGTCATGCCCGTGCTCCCCCACCGCCTCAGCGACGATTGGCGAAAGGTGATCGAGCAGATGGACTTCCTCGACGTGCCGGGGATGCGGGCCGTGCGCACGGGCATCGAGCAGGGCAAACGCACCGAGGCCAACTCGCTGGAAGAGCAGATGGAGATCGTCAAGCGCGGCAAGGTCTCCTACCTCTTCGAGCGCTATACCGACGAGTTGCAGATCCAGACCCTCTTCCTCCTCTTGCGCGGCGGCAACCTGGAAGTCAAGGCGCAGATGAAGTACCACGTGGACAAGTGGGGGCGGGCCCGCTACGGCGACAAGACCTGGCCCCACAAGGTCCAGGACGAGATCCCCGCCCTCTTCATCGGCATGACCGGCCTGGACGAGGAGTTTCGCAACCGCGAGATCTACGCCGAGAAGATCCTCTACGACACCCGGCTCAACCAGTTGCTGGACACCCTGGGGACGGTGCTCAACGACTTCGGCGGCAAGGGCAAGAACTTCAGCAACGTCTACCCCATCCGCTATCCCGGCACCTGGGACACCAACGAGGAGCAGCGGATCAACGAAGACCCGGAGAAGTGGACCCGCGCCCGCACCGCCTTCCTCGAATCCGACATGGTCAAGGAGTTCGTCCGCTCGCCGGAACTCCGCTGGGACACCTGCATGAAGGACGGCGACGGCGGGCAATCGCTCATCGCCGGGGGCATCCGCGCCGTGACCAGCGCCGACGCCAAACAGAACCAGCTCCAGAAGGAACTCGCCGAGGTGCAGAACCGCCTCTTGCAGCTCTCCCGCGGCTGGGTCGTGGACCCCGACACCAACCTCGACCGGGAGAAGCGGCTGGCGGCGGCCAAGAAGGTCATCGACTGGCTCACCGCCGACGAAGAGGCGGTCTATTACCGCGTGCACGCCTTGCAGGAATCGCTGTGCATTGCCAACGGCGAGGAGTTGCAGCTTTCCGACTGCGTCGAGGTGCAGAGCCGGCGGCACGCCGCCCCCCTGCCCCGCCAGTTGCACAACTTCCTCCACGAGTGGGCCACCGTGGCCGTGCCCAAGCGCTTCGAAGACTACTGCAACACGCACAAGGAGGGCGAGCCCTGGCTCGATCCCAACGAAGTCAACGCCTTCGCCCGCTTCTTGCGCGACTATCTCTGCACGGAGACGGTCTTCAAGGAGTTGGTGGGCGTGCTCACGCCGGTGGTCAGCCTGAAGACCCGCGACGAGGCCGCCCGCCGCCACGCGCGGCGCAACTACGTCCGCATCATCCTCAACGACTACGTCCTCAATCCCGGTCCCAGCCAGGTCCCCATGGCGCTGGCCGATCCCAGCGAAGAGCAGCGCGGCGTGCGCGACCAGGACTTCAGCCGCTTCGGACTAATGGCGTCGTTCGTCGAGCGCTGGGCCAAGCGGCTGCCGCAGGCGCTGGCCTTGGGGGCCGGCGAGCACGTCAAGCTCCCCCCCGGCAACGGCCCCTTGATCCATATCCTCGAACCGTACGACAACAAGTAGGAGTTAGGAGAAAGGAGCTAGGAGTTAGAAGTTAGAAGTTAGAAGCATTCACGGCACACCGCCCCGCAATTCTAACTCCTAACTCCTAACTCCTAACTTCTGGTTCCACCATGCACGTATTATTCGCCAACACCGGCGTCCAACTCGTCTGCATTCCGTTGCGCGGCGGCCGCTACCAGGGCAGCCAGATCGGCTACGGCTGGCAGCGCTGCGCCTGCGCCGCGGAGGAGGAAGGCCAGCCCGCCAAGGCCTATCCCTACATCCAATGGCAGATCATCCAGGCCGGCGCCACGCGGCTCTTCCTGGCGGTGGACACCACCTGCGGAGACCCCGAGGTCGGCTACTTCTGCGAGGCCACCTCGCTGACCAAGGATTTCGTGATTCGCCTGGAAGGGATGCTGGACCTGGAGCAGCGGCCCTTGCGCGGGGTGCCGCCGGTCGAGGTCTGCATTCGCCCGGCCACCGCCACGGCCGGCGACGCCAAGCACGTCCACATGGTGATCGACTTCGGCAACAGCCGCACCGGCGCGCTGCTGGTCGAGGTCAGCGGCGAGATCAGCCAGACGCCGCTGATGCTCCCCTTCGAGCTCCTCAACCGCTATCATCTCGACGCCTGGAACGACGTGGGCGAGACCGTCAACGTGCCCTCTGCCCGCTGGTTCTCCTCGAAGACCCACTGGTGCAACACACCCTACCTCCCCGCCCTGTCGCAGAAGCGGATCGAGTATCACAGCGTCGCCGACGACGACAGCCGCGGCGGCTGGTTCGGCCGCGGCAAGAAGGGCCGGCAGAACAAGGTCGAAGTGGTGGTGTCGCCGCCGCTGTTCGACGACCTTTCCATGGTCCGCCTGGGCCGCGAGGCCGACGACATCACCCAGGTGATGCGCGCCGAGGGCGACATCCGCACCGGGCTGAGCTCGCCGAAGCGCTACCTCTGGGCCGACGACGACAGTTGGCTCGAAGGCGGCAACTGGTACATGGCCGATCCCGCCGACCGCTGCCGCACCGGGACCTATGCGGCCACGCTCCGCGGGCCCTTCCTCCGCTTCCTCCACGAGGACGACCGCGATTTCCTCCTGGAGCACGACGAGCCCAAGGAGAGCGAGTATGCCGCCGAGGCCCCGCTGAAGCCCCGACACGCCCCCCGCACCATGATGACCGCCGCGCTGTACGAGATGCTCTGCCAGGCCTACAGCTACGTCAACTCGCCGGCCTACCGCAACAAGTCGGGCGAGAGCGGGCGGAACCGCGAAATCCGCACCCTCACCCTGAGCTATCCCAGCGGCATGATCCTCGAAGAGCGGAAACGCTTCGAGGCCCAGGGCAACAAGGCCATCAACATCTTCAACATGACGCTGGGCAAGAACCAGCGCGTCAAGCCCGAGCTGAACCTGGGCATCGACGAGGCCAGCGCCGTGCACCTCAGTTACATCTGGAGCGAGCTGCGGATGCTGGGCCAGGACCCGCGGCTGTGGTTCTCGACCTTGCGGCAGGACCGCGGCAAGAAGAAGGCCAAGGAGGAAGAGGTGGCCGAGCCCGCCGGCGCCGGCCCGGCTGCCCGCCGCCGCGGCCGGCCCGGAATCCAGCGTCCCGGCGAGGCCCGCCGTCCCGGTGCCCCGCAGACCGCCGCCTTCGGCGACGAAGCCAACGAAATCCGCATCGCCTGCATGGACATCGGCGGCGGCACCACCGACCTGATGATCGCCAAGTACAACTTCGAGTCCAAGATCGACGACTCCATCCGCGGCCAGGTCCTCCACCAGGACGGCATCTCCCTGGGCGGCGACCAATTGGTCAAACGCCTCCTCGAGGTCATCATCGTCCCCCACTTCGCCGACGCCCTGGGCATGGAAGACGAGGACGTGCAGTTGCTCTTCGGCCCGGAAGTGCCGCGGAACCGCGAAATCCGCGCCCAGCGCGTCAACTTCATCAACCGCCTCTTCGTCCCCCTCGCCCAGGCCTACCTCAACAACGCCACCGACGACGTCACCGAACCCATCTCCCACACCAATCCCGACATCGTCGATCCCGTCGTCGTCGAGTCGCTGCAAAAGGTCTGCGACAAGGTCCGCGGCCCCGGCTACTACAACGCCCAGCAGGAGCTCGACCTCGTCTACGACCGCAGCCAGTTCGAGGGCGTCGTCTACGACGTCTTCGACGAGCTGATCTTCGACTTCTGCCGCCGCATCACCGACCTGGAGGCCGACGTGGTGCTGCTGGCCGGGCTGCCCTCGAAGCTCGGCTACATCCAGCAACTGGTGAAGATGTACGTCCCCCTCTCGCCCACCCGCATCGTCCCCATGCACAACCACTACGCCGGCAATTGGTATCCCTACCAGGACGAGAAGGGTCACAACCCCGGCGTGATCGTCGATCCGAAGAGCCCGGTGGTGGTCGGCGCGGCCATCGAGTTCATGGCCCGCCACGGCATGTTGCCCCAGTTCAAGTTCGAGATGAAGGGCCGTATGCACGAAAACACCTATTACTGGGGCGTGATGACCGACGCCACCTCGGGCATCCGGCCCGAACGCATCCTCTTCACCACCGCCGAGGACCAGTCCCGCGAGGAGATCACCGAATTCAGCACCAGCTCGCAGCGGGTGCTCATCGGCCGGAAGGCCAGCGGCGACGACGACGCCCAGGCCACGCCCATCTACCTGCTGAAGATGGACGTCGGCGACCGCATCGGGCAGACCGAAATCACCGTCCGCATCAAACGAAAACACGCCACCCGCGAGGAAGAGGAAACCCTCACCTGCGAGTCGGTCACCGGGCTGATCGCCGGCGAAGACGCCATCCTCGACGAGAACGTCTTCTTCGGCTGGCGCACCCTGGCCGACGAGCGTTACTACCTCGACACCGGTGGATTGGACAACATCGAACTGGGATCCCGCCGCTAGAAGACGTGTAAAGAACAGTTTGTGCGCGGGGTGCCACTGCTGGCTTGTCCAGCAGTGCTGTGCCACTGCTGGCTTGTCCAGCAGTGGTGTGCCCCCCGCAGCCCCGGCACTGCTGGACAAGCCAGCAGTGGCACCCCGCACCGTACAGGGGACCTGAACCATGCCATTGTCGTTTACCTGGCCCGGTAAGAAGGATGAACCCGAGGGCGCCCCGGCCTCGAAGCGGGAGTTTCCCGAGGCCCTGGCCGCGGCCCTGCCGCCGGCGGTTGCCGCCAAGGACAGCCCCGCCAAGTCCGCCGCCAAGGGCGAGACGGCGGCCCTGGAAGAACTTACCCGCTGCTACGGCCAACTGGGCCTGGCAATGGAACAAGCCAACCAGCAGGTGCTGGCCTACTTGATCGAGCGTCACGCGCAAGCCGGCGGCGGTGCGCTGGGGGAGAAGCTCGACGCCCTCTCCGGCAAGATCGAGCGTCTGGCCGGCGGCGCCGGGGTCCCCGCGCCGCCCCCCGGCGCCGCGGCCCCGCCGGTGGCCGGCGCCTCGCAGGCAGTGCAGGAGAAACTCGATCAACTCGACGCCCGGCTGAAGACCATCGGCGAAAAGGCCGCCGCCATCGACGCGCTGAAGGAGGCCTTCGTCCCCACCCTGGTCAAGGTCCGCGACGGACTCAGCGAGCAACACACCGCGCTGGGCGGCGGCATCCGCCAGGTGCAGCAGCAGTTCGACGAGGGCCTGCGGGCCCTGGCCGCCATGCTCCAGCCGGTCATCGCCCATTTTCAGCCGCCCCCGGAGGCCGCGCCGATCTCCGGCGACTGGCAGGAGGCCATCCTGGGCCGCGAGCTGGCCGAGTATCCCGGCCTGGACCGCCAGCGGCAGCGTCTGCTCTCCGGCTTCCTCCAGGGCGACGCGGCCGCCGGCGCCCTGATCGGCCAACTGATGGTCTTCCGCTCCTCGCCCGCCGAGAAAATGCCCACCCTGCTGAAGGACATCGGCGAGGCCTATTACCGCTGGAACCCGCGGACCGGCCGGGCCGATGAAATGGAAAACGCCCTGGTCGCCTGGCTGCAGCGGGCCTGCGAACACTCCGGCATGTCCAACACGATCGAGCTGGTCCATCCGGGCCAGCGCTTCGATTCCATGCGACACAACGCCGCGGAACGGGGAGTGGAGATCACGCAAGTGTTCGGCTGGATCGTGTTGCGCGACAACGGCAAAGTTTACACCAAGGCCAGCGTAGCCGTGAAGTAAAAAAGGAGTTAGGAGTTAGAAGTTAGAAGTTAGAAGCATGGAACGCCCGTCGTTGCGCGATTCTAACTCCTAACTTCTAACTCCTAGATTCTCTTGAATATGAACACCTTCCAGTGCACCAACTGCGGCTTCCAGATTCAGCGGCCGACCCAGCCGTATAGTTGCCCTCAATGCGGGCGGCAGGCGATCGGCCTCTTCCGGCTGGTCGGCTATGTCCCGCCGGCCCAGGGCCCGGCGGCGCAAGGCCCCTGGCCGGGCCAACCGGGCGTGCCGCCGCAAGGGATGCCGCCGGCGCAACAGCCGGGCGGCTGGCCGCAGCAGCCAGGGACCTGGCCTGCCCAGGGCGGCATGCCGCCGGCGCAAGCCCCCGGACCTTGGCCGCAACAGCCCGTTATGCCGCAACAGCCTGGCCCATGGCCCGGCCAGCAGGGCATGCCGCCGCAACAACAGCCGGGCCCCTGGCCGCAGCAGCCCGCCATGCCGGCACAACAGCCCGGCGGCTGGCCCCGGCCTCCGGCGCAGCAGCCCGGCCCCTGGCCGCAGCAGCCCGGCCCCTGGCCGCAGCAGCCCGGTGTGCCGCCGGCGCAGCCGGGCATCCCCGCCGGGCCTCCGGGCGTGCGGCCATACCAGCCGGGCATTCCCCCTGCCGCCCGCGGCACCTATCCGCCGCCGCAAGCGGCCCCGCCGGGGCAACCGGCCCTGCCGCCGGGGACCCCGCCGGGCCAGCACAGCCAGCCGCGCGCCCCCCGCCCCGGATCGCAGCGCGCCGGCCCGCCCGCGTCCCCGGGTCAATCGGCCCCGCCCGCCGCCCCGCCGGTGGTCAACCCGCCGGCGTCCGCGGCGAAGCGGCCGCCCGCCGCCCCGCCGCGGGAGACGCCGCCGCCGAAGGCGCCGCGGCCCGCCCAGCCGCAAAAGCCGCCGGCCGCGGGGCCCGCCGCCCCGGCCGGTCCGCGCAAGGCCCCGGGTGCCCCGCCGGCCGAGCCCGGCAAACGTCGCCCCGCGCCGGCGAAGTCCCGCGCCTATCCGGCCACCCCGGTGCGCCGCACCCCGCGCCCCAGGCCGCCGCGGCCCGAGCAATTTCTCTGGGCCTTTCCCGAGCAGCCGGTCCCCGAAGACCAGGCCGTCCCCTTGCGCTGTGCCCCGGCGGTCGATGAGGCCGGGCGGATCTTCCTCCACCTCCGCGGCCGGCTCTTTGCCATCGAGGAATCCGAAGGCAAACCCAAAATCCTCTGGGAATACGTCACCGGCAAACACGTCCCCGGACCCGTCGTCCTCGGCCCGAACCAAAGCGTCCTGCTCCACGCCACCGACGGCTACCTCCACTGCCTCGACGCCGCCACCGGCAAGCAGAACTGGCCGCCGGCCTGCGTCGGCGAACCGCTGGGCTACGCCGCCCCCGTCGTCGACGACGAGGGCAACACCTGGCTCAGCGGCTTCGACGGCGGCATCCTCAAGGTCGATGCCGGTGGCCACCTTCAGAAGCCCGGCCCGTTTCTCCGCTCCCGGCAGAAATTCGATTCCGCCGCCATCCTCGTCGGCGGCGTCCTCTACGCCGCGGCCGAGAGCGGCTACGTCTTCGCCATCCAGGCCGAGGGCGAGCGCGGCGTGAACCTCTGGAAGCACGCCGGCGACCACGGCTTCGCCGGCTGGTGCGTCCACAGCGCCCCGGCCATGACCGACGACAACGTCCTCATCCTCCCCGGCCACGACGACCTGCTCTGCGGTTTCGCCGACGGCGGCCTGCCGGTCTTCAAGACGTCGATGCCCGGCCAGATGCTGGGCTCGCCGGTGCTGGACCGCTACGGCCACATCTACGTGGGCGTGAGCCAGTTGCCGCGGGGCTTCGAGTCGCGCGGCCTCTTGGTCTGCCTCGACGGGAACAGCCACATGATCCGCTGGGAGTATCGCGCCGCCGGGGCGGTCGAATCCACGCCGGTCATCGGCGATGACGACGTGATCTATTTCGGCGACAACGCGGGCGTGGTCCACGCCGTCGATCTCCTCGGCAATGGCCTCTGGACGGCCGACCTTGGTCCCCCGGTGCGCGGCGCCGGCACGATCCCCGCTTCCGGCCGCGTGGCCTTCGGCCTGGACGACGAGACGCTGGTGGTCTTGAAGTGTTCTTCGACCGGTCTGGCCCCTGCCGGCTGGCCGAAGCTCGGCCGCACGCTGGGGCAGAGCGGGACAAAATAGCGCGCTCGCGGTTGCTGCTTGACACCTATCATCACCGTCACGATAATCGTGGTGGGGTCTAACGATTGTCTGCCCGGAGGGTAGCCACATGGAAATCGTGCATGCGGTTTACGAGAACGGCGTGTTCCGCCCAACCAGCGACGTAAGCTTGCCGGAACGCTACGAAGTGGAATTTGAGCCGAAGGTCGTGGAGCAAGCGGCCGGCAACCAGGGGTCGCAGGCGGCGATCCATGAAATCCTGTCGCGAAGCTACGAAACGGGCGAACCGGACCTGGCGGCTCGGCACGTCGAGCACCAGCCATGACCTCGTCGTGTTGCCAGGAGACAATGCCTCCCGGCCCCGTTATCCTTCGTGCTACCCTCCCGGGACGTTTAGAGCCTTAAGAGACGAAGGGGGCTTGCCGTGCCCATTATACAACATGCCATCTATGCACCGGACGGTTTCGAGAGGGAGCGTTTGACGACGGTGGAATCAAGGGATGTCAAGATTGCGTTCACGCTTCGTCTCCCTTTCCGCCTTCGTTTTGAAAAGGTTGTCCGTTTTGAATGCGATGTCAACGGCAAATGCGAGATATGGTTTCGGAACGAATTGCCCATAAAGCCGGGCACCCCTCCTGTAGAAACACTCAAGCTGCGAGGTCCGCATTGGGACTACTGGCCCCTTCGGACAGATATGGTTGGCATTCTACATAGTCCGGTTGTCAGCCAAAAACTACTGGGCTCCATACGTAAGGTAGATGACAAGCCATTTGAAATGGACCATGTGAATCTCGACTTGGTCCGGGAAGCGGTGAACCGTTGCATAATTGCGTATTCCACGGGGACCGAGGAACTGCTCGCATTGCGCCCATTGTCTCCCCTCGGGATTGCTGAATTCGGCGAATGTATTGTTGCGTATATCGTCCTGTTGGGCTACGGCGAAACGCAGTTGACCGAGGAAACGGTGCTGGAGTTACTGGCGATTCGCCCTGAACGGCGCATGATTTCCGTGCGCGAGCAATTCGGGTACTCCCCACCTGACGATTTGCCAACCATTGATGTTTCGCGAATTCAGGCGTTGCTGTCTTCACATGAGGAGAACCTGCATCACGAGTTGATGCTGGTCGCAAAGAATCTAATGATCCAACGGCAGGCTTCAATAGCGCTCCTGGTCGCCATGGCTGCTTTGGAAACCGTCCATGGCGCTTTTCTGCGAGAAGCGCTCGGCGCGGCCCTTCCCGATGAAGAGGGTGAGAAGAGCCGAGTGATTAACGACTTCATGCGAGAGCAAGGGTTTTACGCGTTGGTCCGAATATCTCCGTATCTGTTCTTAGAACCAGGGGAAAGGCCAACGCGGGGAGATATCGAGCTGTGCATGAAGGGGATTGAAATACGCAATGCGGTTATGCATGGACTTGTAAAGAAGGGCAGGTTCAAAATGCGCGGGTACTCGTTTGACGACTACAACGAAGGATATAAGGGAGCGTTTGCCCTGTACAGATCGTTTTCAAAAGCTCTGGAGAAAAGGCAGACACCCGCCAGCCCCAGAGCACCGCAGGTAACCGTTCACGCCCCCGGGACCGACTAAGGGGCCGGCTGCTGATGGGCAGGGTGGGCTGTGACCGCGGCGGAGTGGAAACGGGAGTTGAAACGGGGACGCAGCTAGTTTCTCAGACCGTCTCCATAGGGTAGCCGCATGGCAATCGTTCGCGCTGTTTACGAGAATGGCGTCTTCCGCCCGACCGGCCACGTGAGCCTGCCGGAACGCTGCGAAGTGGAATTCGAGCCGAAGGTTGTGGGGCCAGCAGCCGGCAGCCTTCATGGACCGACAGGCCGTGCTGAACTTTGGTCTCGCTTCGTGGTAGGACTGGCCTATACGGCACTGGTGGCAGGCGAGCTCAGCGACTATACAAAATGCGCGTTTTCCTTCGCATTCGCGGCCATTTTCACCGGCTTCCTGCTTTGCGGCGGCCTGGGACTTTGGTGGCTGACATTGCGGTTGAGGCTGAAAGATGCGCGGTGGGGACAATTCGGCATCGGCTCCCTGCTCTTTCTCATGGTCTTCGGCGCCGTGTTCTTCGGCACGGTCCGCTGGATTGTGGTTCGGGTTTTGGCGCAGCGGCCCCAGGCCGACAGCGTCGGATTATACTGCACGGTCGCCTGGATTTGTCTGCCCGTCGCACTCGTCTCCATTCCGTTCGCCCTTGGCATGATGGAGGCCGTGCTCTGGACCGCGGTGGGGTTAGTCAAACGGCCGCCGGTTCGCCGCTGGCTCCTCGGGCAGAGAAAAAAGACCGCCCGTGAAAAGGAGTCCCAAAACTAGCTGCGTCCCCGTTCCGAGCCCGTGAATTCCTCGTTTCTGTAAATGAGCCTCAAGCTGGAGGACCATGAACATGAGCGTTGCAAAGCGACTTCTCCCGCTGCTCCTCACCGCGCCGCTGCTGGCCCTCGTCGGGGCCTGCGTGGAGTCGCGGCACCCGCTCTCGGATGAGAAGACCTCGAAACTCGACGAGCGGCTGATCGGCACCTGGCAGGCCGACAAGATGGTCTGCCGCGTGAAGAAGAGCGCCGATGCGAAGAACTCGCTGGAGGCGGAGACAAAAGACGAAAATGGCACGTCCCGAGCGCTGCTCTTCGCCACCACCATCAAGGGAAAGCAATACATGACCCTATTCGGGTTAGGCAAGGAGGCGCAGAAAGACCGCAAGGAGCCCTATGACATTTACCAGTACCGCTTTGTCGACAACGACACGGTCGAAGTGCGGGGCATGGACCCCAAAGTCTTGCGGAAGGCCATTGCGGAGAAGAAGCTCGCGGGCACCAGCCCTAAAGGCGATGATCCAGTCATCACCGCCTCTTCCGCTGAATTGGCACGCTACCTGGAAGCCCACGCCGATGAGTGCTATCCGGCGGATACCGATCTCATGCTGACCTTCAAGCGGCAGAAATGAACATGGAGGGACGTTGACGGGGCCGCGCGCCCCACCCTTGTTGGTTCCGCGCGTTTTGGCGGCCCGCGCGGCTCGGCCCCCGGCAGCGCCGCTTACCGCCAGTTCCAAAACCAGTGCCAGTAGTCCTCGATCAACTGGAAGTTGGCGCTGTCTTCCGGCACTTCCAGCTCCGTCAGCGGCAAGTCCGCCCCGTACTTCCCCTTGCGGATCCGGCAGCGGATGCCGTCGAACTCGTCGCAGATCGTCTGCGCCGGGTCCAGGAGCTCGATCACCGTGCAACGGCACTCCGCTTCCTCCAGCGCAGTCCGCGGCTCGGGATACGTCGCCGCGAAGGGAAACGTCAGCCGTGCCGACAGGTACTTGTAGTAGCGGGAAAGCGTCTCCTCGTCGACGCCGGGCCCGTGTTCTCCCAACGGCCAAAGGGCCTCGAAGATTCGCTCCCGCTGGCCGGGGTCCGAGCAGACCCGGCTGACGCCTTGCGGGGCTTTCAATACGACATCGGAGAGCGTGGGGACATCAGCGATCGTGGCTAATAGATTCATCGTTCGACCTCCTTGCGTAAGAACAACTCCAAGATAGTTACTTCGCGTTGCCGCCTCCATGCCGTGTCGGGCGAGCACGTGGCACGCGTAGTTCGACCGTGATTCTAGCCTCCGTCCAAAATCGCGGTATCCCCAAAAACCCTAGTCCGGCATCGGGAGTTTGCATTGCTCCTCGCATCGGCCGCCTGGCCGCCGCGCCGAACAGCCGCTGCCAGTGCTAGCAATGCGCGCAGCCTTGCTTGGCGCGCATGGTGGCTGACATAGCGTCGGAGTCCTAAACGAACTTGCCGAACTCCTCCGGCGTCATTTCGCAATCCGCCAGTATCTTGCTCATCAGCCCCGGCCCGACGTGCTCGCCGGAATCGACGGGCACCACCGTGGCGCGGCCGTCAGGGTGCCGTACGAGGTGGTGGCTACCGCGAACGCGAACGACCTCGAAGCCGGCCCGGCGCAGGGCGGCAATCACCTGCTCGCCGGACAATCCCGGGGGTCGGCTCATGTCTCCACCAGGATTCCCGCTTCTCCCCCCTCGACCTCCAGGCAGAGCTCGACCGCCTCGCGGATCCGTTCCGTCGCGGCGGCCAGCGACTTGGCTTGCGTGTGGCAGCCGCGAAGCTGGGGAACGGTGGCCACATAGAAACCATCCTCGTCCCGCTTGATAATGACGCTGAACTCCCGCTGCATGGAACGAGTCTCCTTGAAGCCCCGGACAACCCTACGCAGTAGTATACTGTCAGACTGTCAGTGCGGTCAAGCTTCTCCCGGCCAGGGTGCAACAAGGGATTTCGGATGTAAGGCGGCCGTTGCTAAGCTCTAAGCTCTAATTGGGCAGCGCCACTTTGGCACGTCTCGATGCTGTAAATCCGCGTCGGGAAAGGCCATAGGGCGCCGGGCTGCACGTTAGATTATACATGATTTGATGTGGTTGATGTCGATGCCCATCGCAGT
>JBKQVT010000168.1:0-44429 GCA_052139835.1 Thermoguttaceae bacterium | reverse complement strand
GCCGGCAAAGCAGTTCGAGAAAGTCCAACATCTTCTGAACAACCGCCCCCGAAAACGTCTCGGCTATCGAACGCCCCTCGAAATCCTCAGTTCCCGACTTCGTTGCGATTGAGACTTGACATCACCTATGCTAAAGCATAACCTACGCCGCGGGCTTGCCCTTGGCCAGCCGCATGATGATCCAGTAGAAGATGGGCGTGAAGACCAGGCCGAAGAAGGTCACGCCGATCATCCCCGCCAAGACGGCCACGCCCAGCGGCACGCGCATCTCGGCCCCGGCCCCCTTGGCCAAGGCCAGCGGCAACACGCCCAGGATGAAGGCAAACGAGGTCATCAGGATGGGGCGCAAGCGGGTGCGGGCCGCCTCGATCACCGCCTCCAGCCGCCCCCTGCCCTGCTCCTCCAACTGCTTGGAAAACTCGACCACCAGGATGGCGTTCTTGGCCGCCAGGCCGATGAGCACCACAAAGCCGATCTGGGCGAAGATGTCGTTCTCCAGCCCCATCAGCCACAGCCCCAGCAGGGCGGACAACAGGCACATGGGCACGATCAGCAGGATGGCCAGCGGCAGCGACCAGCTTTCGTATTGAAACGCCAGGACCATGAACACCAGCACGACCGCCAGCGGAAAGACCAGCTTGCCCAGCACGTCCTCCTCGGCCTTGAGTTCCTGGTAGCTCAGGTCCGTCCACTCGTAGCTCATGCCGGCGGGCAAATAGCGGCGGGCGACGCGATCCATGATGTCGATGCCCTGCCGCGAGCTGGTGCCGGGGGCCAGGATCGCATTGAGCTCCGCGGAAGGCAGGAGGTTATAGTGGTTTACCAGGGCGGGGCCGGCGGTGTCCTTGACCTTGATGAGCGTGGCCAGCGGCACGCGGCCGCCGGCGGCGTTGCGGACCTCCAGCCGGCCGATGTCCTCCACCCGCATGCGGTAGCGGGGATCGGCCTGGATGTTCACTTGCCAGTTGCGGTCCTGGAAGAAGAAATCGTTGACGTAGTAGGAGCCCAGGTAGGCGGAAAGCGCGGTGTTGATGTCGCTGGGGGAGACGTTCTGGGCCTTGGCCTTTTCGCGGTCGATTTCCACGAAGATCTGGGGCTGGGCGACGCTGAAGGTGGAGAAGGTGGCGGCGATGCCGGGCTGCCGCCGCGCTTCGGCGGCGACGGTCTGGACGGCCTCCTGCAAGAGCCGCAGTCCGATGCCTTGCCGGTCCTGGATCTGCATCTTGAGGCCGCCGGTGGCGCCCAGTCCTTCGACGGGCGGGGCCCCGAAGACGCCGACGATCGCTTCCCGCCCTTCCCGGCATTGGCTGAACTTCCGCTGCAACCCCGCGGCGATGTCGTCCGCGTGCATGTGCGCCTCTTCCTTGCGCTTCTCGAAGGGCGTGAGGATCACGAACATGCCGCCGGTATTGCTCAGGTTCGTGCTCAAGAGCGTCGAGTAGCCGGGCACGGCGATGACGTGGGCGATGCCCGGCGTCTCCAGGGCGATCTTGCTAAACTGCATGACGAGCTTGTCGGTCCGCTCCAGACTCGCCCCGTCGGGAAGCTGGACGTTGACCACCAGGTAGCCCTTGTCCTGGTCGGGGATGAAGCCCTTGGGCACGATGTGGAAGCCCAAGCCCGTCAGGGCCAGCAGGCCGCCATAGACGACCAGCAAGACGACTGCCAGGCGGAGCAGGCCGCGGACCGCGCGGCCGTAGCCGGCGGAGAGGCGATCGAAGACCCAGTTGAAGCCGCCCAGGAAGCGGTTCAAGACGCGATTGATCACCGGTCCCAGCAGCCAGCCCGCGATGCCGCCGGCCGCCAGGAGCCCCAGGCGGATGCCCCAGAGGATCGCCAGCGTTTGTGGAGAAACGTCGGCGGCCTCCTCGCCATGCTCCGCGACCGGCAGGTTCAGCCATGCAACGATCCACGGGAACAGGAAGTAAATGGCGCAGCCGCCGGCCAGCAGGGCGATTCCCCAGCGGGGCAGGGCCTCGCGGTGGCCGGCTTCCTCGGGCGTGTGCGGCTTGATGAGGCTCACCGCCCGCGCCGGCGCCATGGTCATGGCGTTGATGGCCGAGATGATCGTGGAAGCGGCGATCGTCAGGGCGAACTGGCGATAGAACTGGCCGGTGATGCCCGCCAGGAAGGCCGTGGGGATGAAGACCGCGCTGAGCACCAGGGTGATGGCGATGACCGGGCCGGTGATCTCGTCCATGGCCTTGATGGTCGCCTCGCGAGGCGCCAGGCCCTTGGCCATCCAGCGTTCGATGTTTTCCACCACGACGATGGCGTCGTCGACGACGATGCCGATGGCCAGCACCAGGCCGAACAGCGTCAGGTTGTTCAGCGAGAAGCCCAGCAGGGCCATCACTCCCAAGGTGCCGATGAGCGAGACGGGCACGTCGATCATCGGCATCAGCGTCGCCCGCCAGTCTTGCAGGAAGACCAGCACGACGATGAAGACCAGCACGAAGGCCTCGAAGAGGGTCTTGTAGACTTCGTGGACCGATTCGTCGACGAAGACCGTGGTATCGTAGACGATCTGGTACTCGATGCCTTCCGGAAACGCTCGCTGGAGCTTCTTCATCTCCTTTTTGACGTCGGCGGCCGTGGTCAGGGCATTGGAGCCGGGCAACTGGAAGACGGCCAAAGTGACCGAGGGCTTGTCGTCGAGGTAGCTGTTGACGTCGTAATTCCTGGCCCCCAGCTCGACGCCTTTCTCGGTGGTCTGGCCGCCGGGCGTGCTGACGCCCTTGCGGACCACGTCCCGCAGGTGGATGATCTGGCCATTCTGGCCGGTCTTGACGATGATGTCCTCGAACTGCTTCTCGGTGCTGAGTCTTCCTTGGGTTTGAATGACCAGTTGGAAGGGCACGTGGCTGCCCGTGGGCACCGGGGGCTGGCCGAGACGGCCGGCAGCGACCTGGACGTTCTGCTCCTGGATGGCCTGGATCACGTCGCCGGCGGTCATCTGCAAGGACGCCAGCCGCTGGGGATCGAGCCAGATCCGCATGCTGTAATCGCGGGGGCCCAGGAATTGCACGTCGCCCACGCCCTGGACGCGGGCCAAGGCGTCCTTCACGTTCAGCGAGGCGTAGTTGCTCAGGTAGAGCTGGTCGCAGTAGAAACTCCCGTTCTTGCGCTGCTTGGAAAGGAGGTTGACGCACAGCAGGATGCTGGGCGACTTCTTCATGGTGGTCACGCCGATCCGCTTCACCTCGTCGGGCAGCGAGGCCTGGGCGATGGCCACGCGGTTCTGCACCAGCACTTGGGCCATGTTCAGGTCGGTGCCCACCGCGAAGGTCACGTCCAAGAGCATCTGGCCGTCGTTGGTCGAGCGCGACGCCATGTAGATGCTCCCCTCGACGCCGTTGACCTGCTGCTCGATGGGCATGGCCACGGTGTCGGCCACCGTCTTGGCGTTGGCCCCCGGATAGGTGGCCGCCACCTGGACCGTCGGCGGCGTGACCTCGGGGTACTGGGCCACCGGCAGCCTCGTCAGCGCCACCAGGCCGAGGATCACGATCACGATCGAGAGCACCGTGGCGGCGATCGGCCGATCGACGAAGAAGCGGGCGAACATGGGCGGCCTTGGGGATTGGGGCTTGGGTCTTAGGGCTTGGGTCTTAGGTCTTGGGTCTTTGGTCTTAGGACTTGGGGTTTGGGTCTTGATACTAAGTTCTAAGCTCTAAGTCCCAAGACCTAAGACCCAAGACCTATTTCACCTGTGTTTTGGTTAGGCTAACCACATTTCCATTGGCATCCAGCGGCTCGACGGTGTCGTTCACCCGCGCCCGCAGCAGCCCCAGCGTGACGACCCAGTCGTTGGCCGTCAGCGGCGTGGCCCCCGGCGGCGGCTCGAGCACGATCCGCATGCCGTCGTCCAGCAGGCGGCCCGGCGTGATGTCCCGGCGGAGGATGATGTTGTCCTTGCCCAACACCAGCACGTAGCGGCGATCCTGGTCGGTCAACACGCAGGTGTCGGGCACCAGCAGGGCCTTGTAGTGTTCGCTGACCGGCACGCGGACGCGGACGCGGGAACCGGAGACCAGCTTGCCCTCGGGATTGTGGACCGTGCCGCGAACCTCGATCGTGCCGGTGGCTTGATCGACCGTGTTGCCGACATAATCCAACAGCCCGTGGTGCGGGAAATCCTTGTCGGTGTCCAGGCCGAAACGGAAGCCCAAGTGCAGTTCGCGCAGCGGCGTCAGCTTCTTCGGGTCGCGCTGGTTCAGGTCGCTTTGCTGGTAGCGCTGCAAGGCCCGCTCGTCGACGTTGAAGTAGACGTAGATCGGGTCGCTGCCGACGATGGTCGTCAGCACCTGTTCGCTGCCGGCGGCATTGACGAGGTTGCCCTCGGTGAGCATGGCGCGGCCCATCCGCCCGCTGATCGGGGCCGTAATCGCCGCATACTCCAGGTCGAGCCGGGCCCGGTTGGCCTCCTCCATCTTGGCATGGTATTCCGCCTTATAGGCCGCCGCATCCGCCACGACCTGCTCGTAATCGGATTGCGCAATCGCCTTGGCCTTGATCAGTTCGGTCGTGCGGACCACGTTCTTCTGGGCGGCGTCCCATTTCGCATCCAGCGCCTTGGCCTGGGCAAGCAACTCGTCCAGCGACGCCTGAAAGGGCCGCGGATCGAGTTGGATCAGCAATTCGCCCTTCTTCACCATGTCGCCGTCCTTGAAACGGATCTCCTGAATGTGCCCCCGCACCCGCGCCCGCACGTCGACCGTCTGCGACGCCTGGAGCCAGCCGTTGTAATCGTCCTCGTCGACAAGCTTTCGGACCTCAGGATGGGCCACGGTGACCCGCGGCAGGCCCTCCGGCGGCTCGGCGGCCGGGCGACAGCCCGACACAACCCCCCCAAGCAACAAGGCAACGGATACCCCTCGAAACCAGCCGGTAGTGTTCATCCGGAAACTCCTCGTGTGGGCGACGGGGGCCACTGCCGGGCCGCCGTGTTTTCAATTATAGGTGCGAAATTGTTTCCGGCGCGTGCCATGGCTGTGCCGGCCGTGCTGTTGTGCCGTCGGCGCGGTTTGCACGGCGGACACAGCCGTGGCACAGGACACGACACGAAATCCCCCTCTCCCTCCGGGAGAGGGGCGGGGTGAGGGGGCATTTCCCACGAGTGCTAGCAACAACTCCCCGCCGGGCGTAATGCGTATCCGGAGCAGGTCACGCGGTTTGCGGGGATTTGCCCATGTACCGGTTCCGCTAAACTGATGCTGGTGACGATGGATCGAATCGTCTGCCGGCAAACGATTCGCACGAGTGACCCAGAAAGCCGGATAAGGATGTTACCAAAATTCAAGGAGGTCCCAGTCATGTTGGTGCTTAGCCGAAGGCGTGGAGAGAGAACTGTCATTGGAAACGAGATCACGGTCACCGTTTTGGAGGTTCAGGGAGACCGGGTGAAGCTGGGGTTCACCGGACCGGCGGACGTGCCGATCCATCGCGAGGAGGTTTACCGGGCGGTCCACGCTGGCCCGCCCGCCCTGGCCTATGCCGAATGCTGCTGACGCACGTTCCGCGTTCTTCACGCACACGTCCCGCCATGGAAGAGGAAATTCCCATGAGTATTGCCTTCGATACGGAAATCCATCAATCCGCTTTGACTTCCGTTTCCGGCGCCAGTGCGGCCAGTCGCCAACGGGAGCGAATCCGGGCGGCCCTCGGGTTGGAGTCGGATCGCCTGCCCACGGTCAATGAGGAGACGCTTGCCCGGTACTTCGATTACCTCTCGGCGAATCTCTCGTTTCCCTTTGCAGCCTACTACCCCGAGCCGACGAACTCGCAGGAGGTAACGGAGTTCCACTGCGAGGTGGTGGAGTTGATCGACCCGGCGGCGTATCTGGGCGACGAGTTCGACGGGATTTTCTGCAGGACCCGCAAGGGGGCGTACCATCTGAACTTGCCGCTGCTCGACCTGCACCTGCCCGAGGACAGTCCCAATTTCCAATTGATCGAGGACTATTGGTACTGGTTTTGGAACTGGCGTTGAAAGGCGACGTGCATGTCTCGGAAGACTCCCGCGGGATTCCGGCCAATTGTTGACCCGCGCGGGCATGAAACAGCGTGGCGACGATCCGCCGCGAAGAGAGCAGATCGTCGGTTGCAGCGACGGTGAAGATCGAGCCATGATCGTCGCATTTCTGACCATCTGCCTGGGCTGGGCCGCATCGGCACCGGCTGCCGAGGCCGTGGCGCCGTCGGCCCATCCCGACTCGAAACACTGGGACAATCTCTTCCAGGAAGACCTCTCCGACGCCATCTTTCCCGCCGGCGCCTGGCGCTTCGACCAGGGAGTGCTCTCCGCAACCAAGGACGAGGACCTGTGGACGAAGCGGGAGTACCACAACTGCATCATCGACCTGGAGTTCAACAACGACCCCGGCGCCAACAGCGGCCTGTTCGTCTATGGGAGCGACATCAAGAAGCGAACGCTCAACTCCGTGGAAGTGCAGATTCTCGACGATTTTTCCCCCAAGTGGAGCAAGGTCCCCAAGACGTGGCTCTGCGGCGGCATCTTCGGCCGCCTCGCGCCCGCCAAGAGCGTGGTCAAGAAACCCGGCCAATGGAACCGCATGACCGTCACCTGCCGGGGATCGACGCTCTCCGTGCTACTGAACGGCCAACAGGTGACGGAAATCGACATGAAGCGTTGGACCTCCGGCAAGAAGAACCCCGACGGCAGCGCCATCCCGGCTTGGCTCAGCCGGCCGCTGGCCGAGATGCCCACCCACGGGCGCATCGGCCTGCAAGGGAAGCATGGCGGCGTGGCCTGCCGTTTCCGCAACCTGAAGATCAAGCCGCTGGATTGACAGGGCCGATTGTCAGCAGTATTCTCCGGCGAGCATCCTCCGGGCGATTTCCTTCTGGATCGCTGCCGCGTCCCAATCGGGATGCCGCGATCGCAAGTGGTCCTCCAGCCGCAGGCGCATGGTCCGATTGGCCTCGCAGGCCATAGCAATCTTCTCCGCCGGCGTCTTGCCACGCAGGATCTCGACAATCGCCTCATCGAGCAGTTCGATGCACGGCGGTTTGTTCGTCGGAGAGGGATCGGGGGCAGACATCAAATTTGTCACTACAAGCGGTGCGGGGGACGCCGGGCTCTTCCCTCCGGCATTATTCTCTTTTCCAGCCACCCCCGCAAGCGGCGCGGCCCATCCGCGGGGATAAACCCCGCGGCTCGCCGCCCGGCCCCTGGTCCCTGGCCCCTTCTCTGCTACAATACGGGGTTTGTGTGCCGCAGCCGCTCACCGGGACAAGCGATGAAACACCTGGGAAACGTGGCGATCGTGGGGGTCGGGCTGATCGGGGGCTCGATCGGCTTGGCCCTGCGCCAGCGGGGCCTGGCCGATGCGATCGTGGGCATCGGCCGCAACCAGGTCAGCCTGCGGATGGCCCGGCGGGTGGGGGCCGTCAGCCATACGACCATCGACCTGGCCAAGGGGGTCGCCGAGGCCGAGTTGGTCGTGGTCTGCACGCCCGTGGCCCGCATCATCGCGCACGTCCGCGAGGCGGCGGGCGCCTGCCCCGAGGGCACGCTGATTACCGACGCCGGCAGCACCAAGCAGGCGATCGTGGCGGCCCTCGACGAGGGGCTCCCCCGCGGCTGCCGCTTCCTGGGAAGCCATCCCGTGGCCGGCAGCGAGAAGACCGGCGTCAGCCACGCGCAGGCCGACCTCTTCGACGGCCGCGTGACGGTCCTCACCCCCACGCGCAACACGCGGGCCGAGGACTTCGACCTGTTGGAGGAATTCTGGGAGGCGCTGGGCTCGGTGGTCGTTCGCATGGCGCCGGAAGAGCACGACCGGGCGCTGGCCATCACCAGCCACCTGCCGCACCTGGCGGCGGCAGCCCTGGCGAGCACCGTCCCCGAGCAATACTACCGGCTGACCGGCACCGGCATCCTCGACGCCACCCGGTTGGCCGGCGGCGACCCCGAGCTTTGGAAACAGATTCTCCTGCAAAATCGCGAGAACGTGCTGGCCGCCTTGCAGCAATATGGAATGAAGCTCTCTGCCCTGCACGTCGCCCTCCGCGACGGCAACGAAACGGAACTGGAACGAATCCTCACCCTTGCGAAGAAGAATCGAGATGCTCTGGGAAGTTGACATTCATCCGGCCGAAGGGCGCCCCGACGTGCTGGGGCGCCAGGCGGCCGCTTCCGCCGCCGAGCTGGGACTGGGCGGCAACCTCCGCGTCGCCGGCGCTGCGGGCTATTTGATTCAAGGGGCGCTGGATCGCGGGCAAGTGGAGCGGATCGCCCGCGAATTGCTGGCCGACGCCGTGGTCGAGCGGACCGTGATCGAGCCGGTCGGTGCGGCTACTGGTGCCACTGCTGGCTCGTCCAGCAGTGCCGCAAACACCGAGGGACGACAAGCCGGCCGTGGCACAAGCACTGCTGGACAAGCCAGCAGTGGCACCCTGGTCCACGTGCTGCCCAAGCCCGGCGTGATGGACCCGGTGGCCCAGAGCGTGCTGTCGGCCATCGCCGATTTCGGCATCCGCGCCGAGGCGGTCCGCACGCTGAAGAAATACTGGATCAGCGGCCTGCCCGACGACCGGCTGGCAGCCTTCGCCTCGAAGGTCCTGGCCAACGACGCCATCGAGCAGGTGGTGGTCGGGCCGCTCGGCTTCGAGCGCCTCGAGGTGGGCTCGCCCTACGCCTTCCGTCTCTTGAGCGTGTCGCTACGGCAGATGGACGACGCCGCACTGGAGCGGCAGAGCCTCCAAGGGCAGCTTTATCTCTCGCTGACGGAAATGCAGACCATCCGGGCCCATTTCCAAGCGCTCGGCCGCGACCCGACCGACGTCGAATTGGAGTCGATCGCCCAGACCTGGAGCGAGCATTGCAGCCACAAGACCCTGGCCGGACGCATCCGCTACCGCGACGGCGCCAAGGAGCGGACGTTTGAAAACATGCTCCGCGAGACGATCTTCGCCGCCACGCAGAAGATCCGCGACCAGGCCGGCCCGGCCGACTGGTGCGTCAGCGTCTTCCGCGACAATGCCGGCGTGGTCCGTTTCGACGACCAGTATAACCTCGTTTTCAAGGTCGAGACCCACAACCATCCCTCCGCCTTGGAGCCCTACGGCGGGGCCAACACCGGCCTGGGCGGCGTGATCCGCGACCCGATGGGCACGGGCATGGGCGCCCGCCCGGTCTGCAACACCGACGTCTTCTGCTTCGCCCCGCCCGAGCTTCCCGCGGAGGAGGTCCCCCCCGGCGTGCTCCATCCGCGGCGGGTCATCAAGGGCGTCGTCTCCGGGGTGCGCGATTACGGCAATCGGATGGGAATTCCCACCGTCAACGGGGCCGTCTACTTCGATGCCCGCTACCTGGGCAACCCGCTGGTCTTCTGCGGCAACATCGGCCTGATCCCCGCCGACAAGTCGTTCAAGCGGCCGCGGCCTGGCGACCTCATCGTGGCCGTGGGCGGACGGACCGGCCGCGACGGCATCCATGGCGCCACCTTCAGCTCGGCCGAGCTCACCAGCCAGAGCGAAACCGTCTCCGGCGGCGCCGTGCAGATCGGCAACGCCATCACCGAAAAAATGCTCCTGGACGTCCTCCTGGCCGCCCGCGACCGCAACCTCTACGACGCCGTGACCGACTGCGGCGCCGGCGGGTTTTCCAGCGCCGTGGGCGAGATGGGCGAGAAGATCGGCGCCGAGGTCTGGCTGGATCGCGTGCCGCTGAAGTACGAGGGCCTCTCCTACACGGAAATCTGGATCTCCGAGGCCCAGGAGCGCATGGTGTTGGCCGTGCCGCCGGAGAAATGGGACGACCTGGCGGCCCTTTGCGCCTCGGAGGGCGTCGAGGCTACGGCGATCGGCCGCTTCGCGCCCAGCGGCCGGCTGCTGCTGAAATACAACGACCAGCAGGTGGCCGACCTGTCGATGGAGTTTCTCCACGACGGCCGCCCGCCGGTGGTCCGCGACGCCGTCTACGTGCCGCCGCCGCAGGCCCCGCAGGTCCGCCCGGAACGGCCCGGCGGAAATTATACCGACGTCTTGCTGCGGATCCTCGGCGCGCTGAACGTGTGCAGCAAGGAATGGATCATCCGCCAGTACGACCACGAGGTGCAGGGAGGCAGCGTGGTCAAGCCGCTGGTGGGGGCGACCAACGACGGTCCCGGCGACGCCGCCGTGTTGCGGCCCGTGCTGGCCAGCCGCCGCGGCATCGTCGTCGCCTGCGGCATGAATCCCCGCTACGGCGACCTCGATCCCTACCGCATGGCCGCCAGCGCCATCGACGAGGCGGTCCGCAACTGCATCGCCGTGGGGGCCGATCCGCGGAGGATCGCCATCCTCGACAACTTCTGCTGGGGCAATACCGACCGGCCGGAAACCCTGGGCTCGCTGGTGCGTGCCGCCCTGGCCTGCTACGACGTGGCCACCGCGCTGGGCACGCCGTTTATCAGCGGCAAGGACAGCCTCAACAACGAATTTCGCCCCAAGGACGCCGAGCCCATCGCGATCCCCCCCTCGCTGTTGATCAGCGCCCTGGGACAAATCGACGACGTGAGCCATTGCGTCACCATGGACCTGAAGGAGGCCGGCAACTATCTGTACCAAGTCGGCCTGACGCGCGACGAGATGGGCGGCTCGCACTTCGCCCTGGTCGAGTCGCTCTCCGGCGGCGAGGCCCCGCGGGTGGAGCCCCAGCAGGCCCTGAAGTGCTTCACGGCCTTGCACCGGGCGATCTACGCCGGCCTGGTCCGCGCCTGCCACGACCTGAGCGAGGGCGGGCTGGCCGCGGCCGCCGCCGAAATGGCCTTCGCCGGCGGCCTGGGCGCCCGGCTGACCCTGGGCGACGTGCCGCGGGAGGGCGATTTGGCCGACGTCGTGCTGTTGTTCGCCGAGTCGAACACGCGGTTCCTCTGCGAGGTCCGCCCCGAGCGGGCCGCGGAATTCGAGGCCGCCTTGGCCGGCATCCCGCACGCCCGCGTGGGCGAAGTCGTCGCCGGCGGAAAGTTGGAAATCCTCGGCGCGACGGCCACGATCGCCGCCGAGTTGGCGACCCTGAAAGAAGCGTGGCAGAAACCGCTCAGATGGTGAAGAAGAATTGCGAAACCGCAAGCGTACAATTCCCCAGTCCCTAGTCCCCAGCCCCTAGCCCCTAGCCAATGCCTTCGCCCCACGTCCTGATCCTGCGAGCCCCCGGCACCAACTGCGACAAGGAAAGCGCCTTCGCCTTCCAGAAAGCGGGGGCGAAGACCGAAACCCTCCACGTCAACCGCCTACTGGAGGAGCCCCGGCTGATCGAGCGATTCCAGATTCTCTGCCTGCCGGGCGGGTTCAGCTACGGCGACGACGTGGCCGCCGGCCGCATCCTGGCCAACCAGATCGAGCATCACCTGGCCGACGCCATGGCCCGCTTCAAGGCCGACGGCAAGCTGATCCTCGGCATCTGCAACGGTTTTCAAGTGATGATCAAGTCGGGCATCCTGCTGCCCTCCGAGCCCGGCAAGGGACCGCCGGCCACGCTGACCTTGAACGACTCGGGCCGCTACGAGGACCGCTGGGTGCGCCTGCGCGTCGAGGGCCAGAAGTGCGTCTTCTTCCGCGGCATCGAGTCGATGTACCTGCCGGTGGCCCACGGCGAGGGCAAGTTCATCACCCGCGACGCGGCGGTGCTGGACGAGCTCGATGCGGCGGGGCAATTGGTGCTGCGCTACGTTTCGCAGCGCAACGGCGGCGGACCGGTCGCCTTTCCCGACAATCCCAACGGCTCGCTGGGCCACGTGGCCGGGCTGTGCGACGCCAGCGGCCGGGTGCTGGGCCTGATGCCGCATCCCGAGCGGCACATCGACCCCACGCAGCATCCCCGCTGGACCCGCGGTGAGGCCGCGGCGGTGGGCGACGGCCTGCAGGTCTTCCTCAACGCGGTGGGCTACTTCCGTTGAGATCACGCCGCAGGCTCTTGGCCGCCTCGACCATGTTCCGCAGCGAGGCCTGCACCTCGGGCCAGGCCCGCGTCTTCAGCCCGCAGTCGGGATTCACCCAAAGCTGCTCGGGCCGCAGCAACTCCAGCGCCTTCCGCAGCCGGCCCATGATCTCCTCGATCTCCGGCACCCGCGGACTGTGGATGTCGTAGACGCCGGGGCCGATCTCGTTGGGATAGCGGAAGCGGGCGAAGGCGCCTAGCAGTTCCATATCGGAGCGCGAGGCCTCGATGGAGAGCACGTCGGCGTCCAACGCGGCGATGGCCTCGATGATGTGATTGAACTCCGAGTAGCACATGTGGCTGTGGATTTGCGTGCGGTCGGCGGCGCCGCAGGCCGCCAGGCGGAAGGCGTCCACCGCCCAGGCCAGGTACTCGGCCCATTGGCCGCGGGCGAGCGGCAGGCCCTCGCGCAGCGCCGGCTCGTCGATCTGGATCACGCCGATGCCGGCCGCCTCCAGGTCGGCCACTTCCTGGCGGATGGCCAGGGCGATCTGCATCGCGGTGGCGCGCCGCGGCTGGTCGTCGCGGACAAACGACCATTGCAGGATCGTGATCGGCCCGGTCAGCATCCCCTTCATCGGCCGCTTGGTGAGTGATTGGGCATAACGGCTCCAGGCCACCGTCATGGGGCGCGGCCGGCACACGTCGCCGTAGATGATGGGCGGCTTCACGCAGCGGGTGCCGTAGCTCTGCACCCAGCCGTTGCGGGTGAAGGCGAACCCTTCGAGTTGCTCGCCGAAGTATTCCACCATGTCGGTGCGCTCGCATTCGCCGTGCACCAGCACGTCCAGGTCGATCTCCTCCTGGAACCGCACCGCACGCTCGATCTCGCGCCGGCAGAAGTCCTCGTAGCGCGCCTCGGTCCAGTCGCCTTTCTTCAAGGCCGCCCGCGCCTTGCGGACCTCGGCCGTCTGGGGGAACGAGCCGATGGTCGTGGTGGGCAGCAGCGGCAGCCGCAATGCCGCCTGCTGGAGCTTTCGCCGCTCGGGAAACGCCGCGCCCCGCCGCAGCATCGTCGCGTCCACGGCCGCCAGGCGCTGTTGGACCTCGGGGCGATGGATTCGCGGCGACCGGCTGCGGCGATCCTGGACGGCCTGGCTCTCGGCCAGGGCGTCGGCGATCGCCGAGCGGCCGGCATTGAGGCCGCGGGTCAAGGTGGCGATCTCGCCGAGTTTCTGCTTGGCGAAGGCCAGCCAGCCCTTCAGCTCGCCGTCCAATTCGCGCCCAGAGTCGCCGCCGGGCTGGCCGTCGCCACCGCCCTCCTGGTCCAGGTCGATGGGGCAGTGCAAGAGCGAGCAGGAGGGGCCGACCAGGAGCCGCTCGGCGCCAATCCGCCCGGCCGCCTTCTCCAGCAGGCCGAAGGCCCGATGCAGATCGGCCCGCCAGATGTTGCGGCCGTCGATCACGCCCAGCGACAACATCCCCTGCGGGGAAACGAGGTCGAGGGCCTGATCCAATTGCTCCGCCGCGCGGACCAGGTCGAGATGGACCGCCGCCACCGGAAGCCGCATCGTCAGGGCCAGGTTGTCGCGCAGAGAGCCGAAGTAGGTGGTCAGGCAGATCTTGATCTTCGCCGAGACGTCGGCCAATTGGGCGTAGCTCGACTGCACGGCCTCTTGCGCCTCGGCCGCCAGGTCCAGCGCCAGCACCGGCTCGTCGATCTGGACCCACTCGGCCCCGGCGCGGGCCAGGCGGCGGACCATCTCCTCGTAGATTGGCAGCAGCCGTTCCAGGAGCCCCAGCGGCTGCACGCCCGCCGCCTTGCTCTTGCCCAAGAGGAGGAAGCTGACCGGACCCAGCAGTACCGGCCGCGTGCGAATTCCGAGCGCCGTCGCCTCGCTGAAGGCATCCACGGGCGCGGTCGAGGCCAGCCGGAACGACTGCCGCGCCTCGAATTCCGGCACCAGATAGTGGTAGTTGGTGTCGAACCATTTCGTCATGTCGAGGGGCACGACCTCCGGGCCGCCGCGGGCCAGGGCGAAATAGGTGGCCAGGTCGATGGCCTTGCTGCCGGCGTGAAACCGCTGCGGAATGGCCCCCACCATGGCCATCGTGTCCAACACGTGGTCGTAGAGCGAGAAGTCGCCCGAGGGGATGTGCTCGATCCCGGCGTCGCGCTGCAACTGCCAATGGCGGCGGCGGAGCCCGCGGGCGGTCGCCTGCAATTCATCGGGCTCGACGTCGCCTCGCCAGAAGCCTTCGACCGCCCGTTTCAACTCGCGGTGGACGCCGATCCGCGGAAAGCCAAGATTGGACGCGATCGCCATGGATTGCTGCCTGGGGCCGAAGGGAACAAAGCCGATGTGCGGAATAGTATGCTCCCGAGGGCCGAGTGTCAAGTAAGGGCCGCGGCTGCGCTGGGTGCCACTGCTGGCTTGTCCAGCAGTGTTGGGTTTCCCCACTGGCAACACTGCTGGGCAAGCCAGCAGTGGCACCCGACAGCACGGCTGACACAGCCGTGGCACGCGGCGGGCCGTCGATATAGAATAGAATGGTATCCTTGTCAAACCTCAAGGAGGCAATCATGCACGGCACGCTGGAAAAACTCTTGGCCGCCGGACCCGTCGCCACCGACGGGGCCTGGGCCACGCAATTGCAGGAGCGCGGACTGGCCGTGGGCGAGTGCCCCGACGCCTGGAACCTCAAGCACCCGGAGCTGGTCGAGCAGGTCGCCCGGGCCTACGTCGAGGCCGGCAGCCGGGTGATCCTCACCAACACGTTCGGGGCCAATCGTTTCGTGCTGGCCCGGCACCATTTGGCCGAGCAGGCGGCGGCGATCAACACCGCGGGCGTGGCCATCTCCCGCCGCGCCGCGGCCGGCCGCGCGCTGGTCTTCGCCTCCCTCGGGCCCAGCGGGCTGATGCTCCTGACGGGCGAGACGAGCGAATCGGATGTCCAGGCGGCCTTCGCCCAACAGGCCGAGGCCTTCGCCAGCGCAGGGGCCGACGGCATCGTGGTGGAGACCATGTCCGATCCGGCCGAGGCCGCGTTGGCGGTCGCGGCCGCCCACGGCACCGGACTCCCCGTGGTCGTCAGCATGACCTTCGGCGCGGGGGCAAAAAAGGACCGCACTCTGATGGGGACCACGCCGGAGCAAGCGGCCGAGCAACTTTTGGCCGCGGGGGCCGACCTCGTGGGGGCCAATTGCGGCCAGGGGATCGCCGACTTCGTGGATATCTGTTGCCGCCTGCACGCCGCCGGCGGGCGGCCCGTCTGGATCAAGGCCAACGCCGGCCTGCCCGAGTTGCGCGACGGGAAGGCGGTATACCGTCAGACGGCCGCGGAGTTTGCTGCCCATGTTCCCGCCCTGGTGGCCGCGGGGGCGGGCCTGATCGGCGGTTGTTGCGGCACCACGCCGGCGTTCATCGCCGCTGTGGTGCGGCGGCTGGAGGGATTTAGGGATTTAGGGATTTAGGGATTGGAGTAGGGCGGGAGGCGGAGGGCGGAAGGCGGAAGGAAAGACGCAGAGGACCTGTCCCCACGCCCGCCGGTTGCATCCGGCGGGAACGGTTAGCGCGCCGCGGACGCTTTGCATGGACCAAGAACTTGCCAACGCTGCCCCTGCTCCCATCGCCGCCCCGTCGCCGCCGGGCCGCCGGCCGGTGTCGAAGCTTCGCCGCCGGCTCCTCGTCGGTGCTGTGGTCGTGTTGAATCTGACGTTCGTGCTGGTCCTATGCTCTCCACTCTTGGAGTACGCAAATCACAGCTCGTTTCGGCTCTTTGGATTCTTCGGAACGGGGATCGAACTGGGATTCCTCTACAGCCAAAGCGCATTGGTCGCCTTCTGGGCAGCGTTTGGCGGCGGGCGCACGCTGTGGCGGTCGCTGGCCGTAGTGCTCGCCGTGATCGCGGCCTTATGGTTGATAGGGAAACCGGGTTTCGAACTCAATTGGGGCATACTTTCGGATCTGCGTTGCTACACGCCCATTGTGCTCCTCGGCCCCGTTTGGGCACTCCTCCTTATCGCTCGCCTTCTGGGCCTTGGGCTGGTGTCGACGCCCGATGCGCCTCGCACCCTGCAACCGCTTCAGTTCAGCATCGCCGACATGCTGCTATGGACGACGGTCGTGGCTGTGGTTTCGGGCCTGTTGCGGTGGCTGGCCCTCGATTGGAGCGTGATTTCCAGAGAGATGGTCGGTTGGGACGCATGGAGGGGTTTCTTTTTCTGGGGCATGGTTGCCATGGCCGCGATGTTCCTCGCCTTAGGTCGCGGACACGCGATCTTGCGCATCCTCTTGCTGCTGCTGTCGTTGGGCGCCTACCTGGGGATGCTGGAGATTATCTATGGTTCGGGATGGGACTGGGGATGTTTCGCCGGGCTATTTGGGGAGGACCCCATCCCCATTGGTCCCATGGCCGGCTGGCTGGTCGGCTCACTTTGGCTGATTCGGTTGGCCGGCTATCGGCTGGCCTGGCAATGGCGGTTCGGAAGAAGAACGGCCTGAGCCGCCTTACCGCAGCGCGAGGACCAAATTCAGCCCGGCCTCGACCGCCGCCAACTCACGATTGCCGAGCGCCGCCACGCGCTCGGTCAAAAAGGCCTTGTCCAGCGTTATCAGTTGTGACACGTTCGCCACCGAGTCCTTGGGCAGACCGGAGACATTGCTGGGCAACAAGACGTTGCCGGGAGCGGCTGCCAGCCGCGTGTTGGAGGTGATGGCCACCACGATGACCGTGCTGATGCGGCTGCGATTGAAGTCATCGGACTGAACGACCAGGACAGGCCGTGAATAGCCCGGCTCCGAGCCGCGGGACTCCGGAAGCGACGCCCACCAGATCTCGCCGCGGTGGATCACCATGCGTCGCCGGCCAGGGACAGACTTTGCAACCTTGCCAAGAGGGGATCCAGGGCGGAGGGATTCTCGCTGTAGACCTGGTCGAGCTGCTGCGTCACGTTGGTGGGTGCGTGAAGTTCGAGGAACGCCGCGACGGCCTTGCTGTACAACTGACTGCGGGACATGGAGAGTCGTGCGGCCGCCTCTTCCGCGGCCTGGAAGATCGGATCGGGAATGGAGATGGCCGTCTTCATACCAAAAGTATAACCCGAGTTATACCGGTGGTCAACGGGAAAGGGATTAGGGATTGGGGATTGGGGATCAGAGAACAGCGGGCAGAAATCTCAAGCGAAGATCCCGATCCCGCAGCTTCTAATCCCTAATCCCTAACCCCAATCCCTGCCATCTTGGCAGTCTCCCTCTAACCGCACGGCCCATTTTTGCCATACTTGGCGGTCGGGGCCAAGGGCTCACTCATGTCGCAGTTCCATAAATCTTTTGCAGAACAGAACTTAACGCATCTTCTCCCTTTGGCGCACCAGTTGCGTAAAGGGCCCGGACAACCGCGCGGCTGCGCGCACTATTGGCAGACCGTTCCCAGGAGTTTCGGAGGCAACGCATGGCTAAGAAGCAAAAAGAAAGCAGTTCCAAGGGGGGGCACATCAAGATTCAGCCGCTCCACGACCGGATCGTCATCCAGCGCGAGGAATCGGAAACCGTCACTGCCGGCGGCATCGTGTTGCCCGACACCGCCAAGGGAAAGCCCACCCGCGGCAAGGTCATCAGCGTGGGCGAAGGCCGCCTGCTGGAAAGCGGCAGCCTCAGCCCCCTGCAAGTCAAGGTCGGTGACCGCGTGCTCTTCACCTCCTATGCCGGCGAGCAGTTCAAGCTGGGCGACCGCGAGCTGTTGCTGATGCGGGAGGAAGACGTACTGGCGGTCTTCAAATAAGCAAATCCACAAGCGCATTGCAAGGAGAATACCTCTCATGGCCAAAATGATTGCCTTCGACCAGGAAGCCCGCGACGCCCTGCGACGCGGAGTGACCAAGCTGACCCAGGCCGTCCGGGTCACGCTGGGACCCCGCGGGCGGAACGTCATTCTGCAGAAGAGCTTCGGCTCGCCGACCGTGACCAAGGACGGAGTGACCGTGGCCAAGGAAGTCGATCTGGAGGACGTCTACGAGAACATGGGCGCCCGGATGGTCCGCGAAGTGGCCTCGAAGACCAGCGACGTGGCCGGCGACGGCACCACCACCGCCACCATCCTGGCCGAGGCCATCTTCAACGAGGGCCTCCGCGCCGTGGTGGCCGGAGTGAATCCCATCCTCTTGAAGCAGGGGATGGAGAAGGCGGTGGCCGACATCACCGAGAAGCTCAAGAGCATGTCGATCTCCGTCCGCAACAAGAAGGACGAGATCGCCCAGGTCGGCACCGTGGCCGCCAACAACGACTCCGAGATCGGCAAGCTGCTGGCCGACGCCATGGAAAAGGTCGGCAAGGACGGCGTCATCACCGTCGACGAGGGCAAGAGCCTGGCCACCGAGGTGGAATGGGTCGAGGGCATGCAGTTCGACCGCGGCTACCTCTCCCCCTACTTCGTCACCGATCCGCAGAAAATGGAGTGCACCCTCGAAGACGCCTACGTGCTCATCTACGAGAAGAAGCTCTCCAACGTCAAGGAGATGGTGCCGATCCTGGAGAAGGTGGTCAACGCGGGCAAGGCGCTGCTGATCGTGGCCGAGGACGTCGACGGCGAGGCCCTGGCCACGCTGGTGATCAACCGGCTGCGCGGCACGATGAAGGTCTGCACGGTGAAGGCCCCCGGCTACGGCGACCGCCGCAAGGCGATGCTGGAAGACATCGCCATCCTTACCGGCGGCACAGCGCTGTTCGAGAGCCTGGGCCGGAAACTGGAAAACACCACCCTGGCCGAGCTGGGCCGGGCGAAGAAGATCGTCGTCGACAAGGACAACACGACGGTCATCGAGGGCGCGGGCAAGAGCGCCGAGATCAAGGGCCGCATCGACCAGTTGCGGCGCGAGATCGAAAACACCACCAGCGATTACGACCGCGAGAAGCTCGAAGAGCGGCTGGCCAAGCTGGCCGGCGGTGTGGCCAAGATCAACGTCGGCGCCGCCACGGAGAGCGAGATGAAGGAGCGGAAGGCCCGCGTCGAGGACGCCCTGCACGCCACCCGCGCGGCGGTCGAGGAAGGCATCCTTCCCGGCGGCGGCGTGGCCCTGCTGCGGGCGGCCGCGGCCGTGAAGCCCAACGGGCTGGTCCAGGACGAAGAAGTCGGCTACAAGATCATCCTCCGCGCCTGCCGCGCCCCGCTGACGCAGATCGCCGACAACGCCGGCCAGGACGGCGGCATCGTCTGCGAAAAGGTCTCCGAGGCCAAGGGCGCGATGGGCTACAATGCCGCCACCGCCGTCTACGAAGACCTGGTCAAGGCCGGCGTGATCGACCCCACGAAGGTCACGCGGACCGCCTTGCAGAACGCGGCCAGCGTGGCCACGTTGCTGTTGACCAGCGACGCCCTGGTGGCCGAGAAGCCCAAGGAAGAGAAGAACGCGGCCCCCATGCCCGGCGGCGGCGAGGATATGTATTGAAAGGGGATTAGGGATTAGGGATTGGGGATTAGAGGGAGCATTTCCAGGCGTTCTCCTCCGGGAGAACGCCTTTTTTCGTTCTTGCGAAACCGCAAGCGTTACGCCACGCGCTGCGCTGAGTGCCTTCCTCTCTAATCCCTAATTCCCAATCCCTAATCCCTCTTCTCTTCCTCCGGCGGGAAGGGGCCGCTGCCGATGTAGGCCGTGCCCTGGAAGAAGGCGACCAGGTCTCCCTCGCCGTCGGTGATGCGGACGGAGTAATTGGCGATTTTCCGGCCGCGGGCGATTTCCTGGGCCTCGGCCTGCAAGGGGCCGATCACAGCCGCCTTGACGCACTGCATGCTCATGTGGACGGCGAAGCACTGCCGCCCGCCGGAGAGGCAGGCCGCGCCCAGGGCCGTGTCCGCCAGGGCGAAGGTGGCCCCGCCATGGCCCACGCCCATCAGGTTCATGTGCCGCTTCTCCAGGGGCATTCGCACCAGGGCATAGCCGGGCCGCAGCTCGACCAGCTCCATGCCGCAGTAGGCGGAGAAGGGGTCGCTCTTGAAACACGCTTGGATCGTTTTCAGGTCGGGGGCGTCGTTACTCATCGGGTCCCTTCCTGCGGTACAGCGGGCAACACCACGCGATTGAATCGCTGCGCTACCAGGATGAAGGCGACGGTCACCGGCACCATCGCCAGCGCCAGTGCGCCGAAGTAAACGCCCGGCGACAGCGTCGGCCGCGACGCGGCCTCGACCGTCTTCTCAATGGACCGATACCAGGGTGTAATCCAGGCGTTGATGTTGTCGCCGAGGCAGACCGTCAACAGCCAGCAGGCGGTGACGAAGCCCTTCATCGAGGGCGGCGCCGCGGCGAAGGCCAGTTCCAGGCCGACCACCGAGATGCAGACTTCGGCCATGGTGATGAGCACGTAGGGGACGACCTCCCAGTAGAGCGACACCCGGCCCGTCGCCCCGGCCAGAAAGCCGGCCGCCGACATGATGGCCATCGTCGCCGCCGTGAGCAGGAAGCCGATGAGCATCTTGTCGGTGGGCCGCAGTTCCAGGCCGAGGCGGGCCAGCAGGTGCCAGAGCATGGTCACCGGCGGCAGGAGGAGGAGGATTAGGATTGGATTGAGCCCTTGAATCTGGTCCGGCGTGAGCTGGAAGCCGAAGAAGCTGAGGTTGAGGTGATCGCGGGCGAAGAGCGTCCAGGTGGTGGCCGACTGATCGTAGATGCTCCAGAAGAAAGTCACCACGATAAAGAGGCCGAAGATCCGCCGCAGCACGACGAGCCGCTGGCGGCGGTCTTGTGGGCCGGCGGTGGTGCGCCCCGGCGTTTCCACGGCGTAGAACCGCTTGCCGGCGGCGAAGATCACGAACGCCACCGCCATCAGGCCCGCCGCGCAAAGGAATGCCGTCTGGTAGTTGAACCAATCGCGCAACTTGGGCATGGCGAAGGAGGAAATGGTCGCGCCGATGTTGATCGAGAAGTAGAAGATGGCGAAGGCGTCGCTGCGAAGCTTGGTCTGGCCGGGCCGCTGCTGGTCGTAGGTCAGGCCCATCAGCGTGGAGATGTTCGGCTTGATGACCCCGCTGCCCATGGCCAGCAGCGACAGGGCGATGAACAAAAACGGCTTGTTTTCGATCCCGAGGATCATCTGGCCGATGATATACGGCAACGAGAAGGCGACGATCGTGCGGTACTTGCCGAAATAATGGTCCGCCAGGTAGCCGCCCACCAGGGGCAAGAAGTAGCAGGCGGCCATGAAATAGGACATGATGACGCTGGCCTGGGCATCGGCCAACTTCAGGCGGTCGATCATGTACAGCAGCAGGACCGCCCGCATCCCGTAGTAGGAACACCGCTCGGCAAACTCGCCCCAGAAGAAGAACCAGAAACCGGGGGGATGCGCCAGCAGACCGCCGCGGCGGGCGGCTGCGGCCTCCTCGGACGCGATCACGGGCACCTGCGGCGCATGGTACGGATTGCTACCGCTCACGGTTGCTCACTCCTCCGGATGTCCTCGGCGAAGGCCTTGGGATTGAGGTCCTCGCCGGTGGCCTGGCGGGTCAATTGCCGCCAATCCACCGTCCGCCCGGGGGCGAAGACCCGCTCCTTCATGAATCGCCCCGCCTCCTTATTGCCCACGTAAACCGCCGTGGCCGGATCGGCCCCGTGCAGAACCTCGCGGGCGATGGCGTGATGCACCTGCGAGGCGAACAGCCGCCCCAGCATGTAGTTGTGATAGTAGGCCGGGGCGCTGACGACGTGGATCTTGGCCGCATAGTCGGGCTCGTTGCGCCCCGCCGGCCGCCGCAGTTCCTGGTACTTCTCCACCAGGTCCCACCACAGCCGGTTGAGGTCCTGGTCCGGGTTGTCGTGCAGCGCCATCTCGAAGCGGAACATCACCTGGCACCAGCGGGAGAAGATCAGCAGCCGGTTCCGCCGCCCCTGGTTCGCCGCCCGGCGAAACGCGGCCGGGTCCGGCAGCTTCACCCCCATCGCAGAGAGCCAGCCGGCATCGTCGGCGAAGCGCTCGAACATCATCGCCACCCCCTCGGTCGTGAGGATGTGCGACTCGCAACGCAGCGCCCAGGGCACTCCGGCCGGGATGTTCTTGCTCGAATAGACCGAGTGGCCCAGCTCGTGCAGCAGCGTCTCCAGCCATTGCTCGTTGGGGATGATGTTGGTCAACACGCGGACGTCGCCCTGGCGGTCGATGTCGAAGCAGAAGGCGTGCGGGCACTTCCCCTTCTTCTCGAAGAGGTCGCTGCGCGCGAGCACGTCGTCGACCGGCAGGCCGATCCCGGCGTAGAAATCACGGCACAAACGCGGGATGTCCACGTGGGCATAGACCTGGTCGAAATGGGCCCCGGCCGCCTCGGGCGCCTCCTGGAAGAACGGGTCGTGATAGTGCCAGGGGCGCAGCTCGGCCGGCGTGATGCCGCAATTCCGCGCCAAGACCGCGTCCAACTCGGCCTTGGCCTCGTGAAAGGGCTGCCGCGTCAAAGTGTCCAGCTCGTCGAACAAGGCCAACACCTGCTGCGGACTCTGCTCGTTGACGTAGAGCGCCATCTCGTGGTAGTTTTTGAATCCCAGCTTGCGGGCGTTCTGGTTGCGCAACTTCACCAGCCGCTTCAGGTGCGGTTCCACCTGGCGGCCCACCGCCTTACTCGCTTCCCAGGCGGCGCGGCGCTGGGCCGAATCCTTCGACGTGGCGAGGATGCGGCGGACCTCGTTGTCGGTCATCTCGCGGCCCGCCACCTTGGGCCGGAAGACGTTGAACATCTGCTCCACCAGGTTCGATTCCGCCAGCATCTGCTTGAGCAACTCGGGCTCGACCTGTTTGGGCAGATATTCGAGATAGAGGACCTCGATCTCGCGCCGCAGCAGCAGATCGGCCGGCGGATGCTCGTGAATGGCCTTCAATTCGGCGAAGGCCCGCGGATCGGACAGCTTCAGGTCCAATTGGGTCTCGATCTCCTCCTTCTTGCGGAAGTCCTCGTCCGTGCCGGTAATATTGGCGGTCCAATTGCCGCGGGCGGCGCCGATCTCCAGCGGGCGGACCTCGCCTTCATAGCCCGCGATGAAGCGACGCGCCGGGGCCTCGTCGTCGGCCGCTTCGGCCAGGGTGACGATCATCGCCGCGGTGCAGAAAGTCAGGCCAACGAGCAGAGAGGACAGCGACATCGGCAGGCCTCCTTCGGGCGGAGCGATGGGAAACCGCTTAGTTTATCAGAACCGCTCTCCAGGGGGAAGGCAGCGAGCCGCGGGGTTTATCCCCGCGGTTGGGTGACGCCGCGGCAAAACCGCCGGGTAGCACCGGGAAACCGCGGGGATAAACCCGCGGCTCGCTTTCCCCGCGGGAAAAAACCCGCCGGTTTCTCCCCCGCCGCGCCTTTACAGGACCGCCCGCTGTGATAACAATGGCATTAGGACCTGACACGCATCGTGGCCAGCGGTCCTCCCGCAAGGGCGAGAGGCCGCGGTTTTTTTTCACGTTTGCAGGAGATGAGGCCGGCCGGGGACTGGCACCATTTACCGCGCAGCGGCCCGAAGGGTGCTCTGCATAAATGGTGCCTGTCCCCTTCCGGCTAACAGGAGATCTACGCCATGGCCTCGGACCGCATCCCCATGACCCGGGCGGGCTATGACAAGCTCAAGGCCGACTTGGCCCAGCTCCACGACGTCGAACTGCCCAAGATTCTGGAGCGGCTGGCCACGGCCCGCGGCGAGGGCGACCTGAGCGAGAATGCCGAGTATCACGGGGCCCAGGAGAGCCGGGGGATGATGGAAGCCCGCATCAACGTGCTCCGCGATAAGCTCTCCCACGCCGTGCTCATCGACACCTCTTTGCTCCCCAAGGATGAAGTCACTTTCGGCGCCACCGTGGTGGTCAACGACCTGGAGTTCGGCGATCGGGAGGAATTTACCCTGGTCGGGGCCGGCGAGGAGGACTACGACAGCGGCAAGATCCTGGTGACCGCCCCGCTGGCGCAGGGCCTGTTGGGCAAGAAGGTGGGCCAGAAGGTCGAGATCCCGGTGCCGCAGGGGACGCTGAAGTTCGAGATCGTCGAGATCCGCCCCCCGGCAGAATAGGGTAGGTCGAGCGCAGCGAGCCCCACCAAAACGACTACCCAGGTAATTTCGGCCATGACTGACGCCCCCAAATCCCGCTCGAATCGCCCCGCGCCGAACTGGCTGCGGATCGTCGTCCGCTCCCTCCTGCTGCTCGCGCTGGTTGTAGCCGTGGCGTGCGGTTGGCTTGTCTCGGCAATGAGCGCGAAACGCCCGCAGAAGGAGGCGGTGGCGAGCATTCGGAAAGCCGGCGGGAGGGTAACGTATGACTATCAGCGTGATTGGTCCGACACCAAGTCAGAGCCGCCCGCGCCGACCTGGCTGTGGAAACTGCTGGGACCCGATCTCTTCGCCAACGTCAGCGAGGTCGATGCCCAGGGCAAACTCGGCGACGCCTCCTCGAAAGACCTCAAGGGATTTACCCAACTCCAGAAGCTCGGCCTCGATGACTGCCCGATCACCGACGCCGGCCTGGAGAACCTCGTGGGACTCACGCAACTCCGAACGCTGGACCTCCGCCGAACCAGGATCAGCGACGCCGGCCTGAAACACCTGGAAGGATTGTCGAAACTACAGAAGCTCTATCTTTTCGGCGACGCCGTGACCGACGCCGGGATGGACAGCCTCGCGAAGCTCTCCCAACTCGACGACCTGGAACTGAGCAACACCAAGGTCAGCGAGGCAGCGCTGGAAAAACTCAAGGGATCGACCCATTTCCGCTGGATGGGCCTTGGCACCCTCGGGATTACCGACGCCGGCCTGCGGTACCTCGAAGCCTGGCCCCAGCTCCGCGCGGTCTACCTCCAATTCAACCCCATCAGCGACGCCGGCCTCGTGCATTTCAAAGGATTGACCGATCTCGAAGCGCTGGACCTCCACGGGACCGACGTCACCGGCGCCGGCACGGGCCTGGAAGTGGTCAAGACGCTGCCCCATCTTCGCTGGATGGAACTCGGCGACCCGAAGGTCACCGACGCTGCCCTGGGGCGTCTCAAGGGAATGAGCCAGCTTCAGAGCCTCGAAATCGGCGGTCCCCAGATTACCGACGCCGGCCTGGCGCAGTTCGCCGGAATGACCCAACTCCAGAGCCTGCAACTCATGGGGAGCCAGGTGAGCGACGCCGGCCTAGAGCACCTCAAAGGAATGACCCAACTCCAGCGGCTGGACCTCAGCGGCACTAAGGTCACGGCCGAGGGCGCGACGAGGCTGCAAAAAGTCTTGCCGAAGTGCAAGATCGTCCGCTGATATGACCGCGCCCGAAGCCAAATCCCGCTGGTATCGCCCCACGCCGGGCTGGCTGCTGCTGGTCCTCCTGGCCGTCGAGGTCCTCCTGCCGCTGTCCGAGCGCTTCCACTGGTTCGCATTCAATGAGCATAAAGGCTGGACGGTGTTGATTGCCGTGGCGGTGGTCGGCGTGGCGATGATGCTGCTGATCGACTGGTTCCTGCTGAGCGCGGTATTCCACTGGACTTTCCCGGTCAGCGTCCGGTCGCTCCTCCTCCTGGCGCTGGCGGTGGCCGTCCCGTGCGGTTGGCTTGGCCTGGAGATGAAAGAAGCGAGAAAGCAGGGGGAGATTGCCGCGGCGATACGGAAGGCAGGGGGACGGGCGTCCTATCGATTTCCACCCAGGGCGCCAGCGGTGCAGTTTTGGTTAAATTGGTTCCTGGGGTTCGATTTCTTCGCGGATGTGGCGTCGGTCGATGCTCATGGGCCAAACTTCGATGACGCTGCGGTGGAACCGCTCAAAGGCCTGCCCCAACTCGATATTCTCGACCTCAGCGGCACCAAGGTCAGCGACGCGGGGATCGAAAACCTCAAGGCATTGACCCAACTCCGATATCTGTTCCTCAGCCATACCAAAGTCAGTGACGCCGGGCTGAAACACCTCGAAGGTTTGTCCCGGCTCGAAACACTGTTCCTCGACGACACCCGGGTCGGCGACGCCGGGCTCAAAGACCTCGAACGACTCGCTCGACTCTCGAACCTGGGGCTCAAGCACACCAAGGTCACGGACGAAGGAGTGAGGAAGCTGCGGAACGCGCTGCCGAAGTGCATGATTTTTCTCTGACATGACCGCCCCCAAAGCCAAACCCCGCTGGTATCGCGCGGCGTCGGGCCGCCTCGTAATCACCCTCCTGGTTGTGAAGGTCTTCCTGCTCCCCTCTGCGTCCCTGCGTCTCCGCGCGAGATTTTATTTGTGGTCTCGACGCCCTTACCCGCTCCGCGCCATCCGCCAGCAGCGGTGAATCCGCCGGTTGCGGAAATCGGCCGGCACCGTCTGCCGACTGATCTCGCGGATGGTGACGCCGCCAATCGTCTCCTCCGCCAGCTTGAAGCGGCGGGAATTCGTGGAAAAATAGATCACCCCGCCCGGCGACATCCGTTCCAGCAGCAGTTGCAAAAGCTCGGCGTGGTCGCGCTGAATGTCCCAAAACTCCTCCAGCCGCTTGCTGTTGGAAAACGTGGGCGGATCGACCACCGCCAGGTCGAAGAGCGCCCTGGGCGGGCAGCTTCGCAGGAAACTCAAGGCGTCGTCGCGGACGAATTGGTGCTGTAAGCCGGCCAGATGATTGAGCGCCAAGTTCCGCTCGGCCCAGTCCAGGTGCGGCGCCGTGAGATCGACGCTCACGGTTTCCGCCGCCCCGCCGGCCGCCGCATAGACCGTGAATGAGCCCGTGTAGGCGAAGAGATTGAGGAATCGCTTGCCGGCGGCCGCGTCGCGGACCATCCCGCGGGTGATGCGGTGATCGAGAAAGAGGCCGGTGTCGATGTAGTCGGAGAGGTTGATCTCGAATCGCAGGCCGCCTTCGCCGACGACCGCGGTGCGGCCTTGCTCGGCGATTCGCTGGTATTGGGCCGGGCCGTGCTGCCGCTCGCGCCGCTTGAGGAAGATGTTGGCCACGGGGATCTCCAGCACTTCGCCGGCAACGCACTTCATCAGGTCGAGCCAATCGCCGTGCTCGGCGGGCGTGTGCTCGTGGGGGCGCTCATATTCGGCGATATGCAGATAGTCGTCGTAGCGATCCACGGCCAGCGGCACCTCGGGGACATCGCGATCGTAGAGTCGGTAGCAGGTGATGCCCAGCCGCGTGGGCCAGCGGCGGAGGTGCCGGGCCCGATTTGCCAGGCGGGCGCGGAAGATTTCTGCCTGTTCCCGGGCCTTGGCCGAGAGCCCGCCGAAGGCAGGCGCCGCTGCGGCGGGGGCGCGCCGGGGGGCAAGGGGGACAGTCCCATTTTCGCCCCCCGACGCTTCGCGTCCGTGGGGCGAAAATTGGGACAGTCCCCGCGGCTTGGGGCCGAAGAACTGGTAATAGGTACACTCGATGCGGCCGTTGTAGAGCTTCCGCCGCCGGTCGGCCTCTTGGCCCACCACGGCCTCGAAATCGGGGTGCGCCGTGAGCACGTAAAACGACCAGGTCTTCAGCCGCCGGAAGACCTCCGGCATGGCGCGATAGAGGGCCTCGACTTCGCCGGGCCGGCCCAGCCGCTGGCCGTAGGGCGGATTGCAGATGACGCAGCCGTAGGGACGCTTGCTGAGCAACTCGGCGAAACTGCGGCGCTGAAAGTGGATCGCCTCGGCCAGGCCGGCCTGCTGGGCATGATGCCGGGCCAACTCAAGCGCCGCGTCATCCACGTCGCCGCCGCTGATTTGCAATTCCACGTCGGGCCGGAGCGCCTGCCGGGCCTCCTCGCGGGCCTCCTCCCACAAGGCCGCCGGCAGGACCGGCCAGGCCTCGGCCGCAAACGCCCGCTGCAGGCCCGGCGCCATGTTCCGCCCGATCATCGCCGCCTCGATGGGGATCGTCCCCGTGCCGCAAAACGGATCGATCAGCGGCCGCTCCGGCTTCCAGAAACTCAACAGCACCAGGGCGGCGGCCATCGTCTCCTTCAGCGGCGCCTGGCCGACCAGGCGGCGGTAGCCCCGCTTGTGCAGCCCTGCGCCGCTGGTGTCGATGGTCAGCGTGGCCTGGTCCTCCAGCAGCGCGACCTCAACGGAATATTTTGGTCCTGTCTCGGCAAGCAGATCCACTCCGTGGGCCGCCCTGAGGCTCTCGACGATCGCCTTCTTGACGATCTTCTGACACGCCGGGACGCTGGAGAGTTGCGATTTGATCGAGCGGCCGCTGACGGGAAACTCGCCGTCGGGCGGAATCCACTGGGCCCACGGCAGGGCCCGCGTGCGGTCGAAGAGGACGCCGAAATCCGTAGCCTGGAAACTATCCAGCCGCAGCAGCACGCGGTCGGCGGTCCGCAGCCACAGGTTGGCCCGGCAGAGGTCGCGCGGCTGGCCGCGGAAGAGGATCCGCCCCGATTGCAGGATTTTGGGGTCGTAGCCGAGTTGTTCGAGCTCGCGGGCGACGACCGCCTCCAGGCCGAAGCTGGAAGTGGCGATCAGCTCCAGTGTGCCGCCACCCGCCAACGGGTATCCGGGCGGGGAGGGGGAAGGCGGAATCGCGGACATGACGGCCTGGGCGGGGAGGGGGCGTGATCAGCGGGGACCATTCCAGCTTATGCCGGCCGCCAGCCCCTGTCCATGGCGCTGGCGTGCCATGGGGACTGTCCCAATTTTTGCGGCCGGGCACCACGCGAAGCGTGGTCGGCACAAAAATGGGACTGTCCCCTTTGCCCGCCCTTGTCCGAAGGGGACAGTCCCGTTCCCGCTTCGCTGACGCGAGAAAACCGGGACGGTCCCCGAATTGTGCATTGTTGGCACCGGCTAAGCCGGTGGCACGCGCCGGCTCAAGTGCCCGGCGCGGCCGGCGCAGCATACGCCTCGGGACCGGGTTGCATCGGGACGCCGGGGGCCACCACGGTGCTGGGCCCGCACGGCGCCGCGCACGCCGGGCCGCAAGGCGTCTGCCCGCACGGCGCGGCCGGACCCTTTCGGCACCAGGGGCAGCAGTCGCAGCACGCGCTGGCCGTCAACGCCAACACAGCCGTTAAGATCAGCAATCTCCTCATAACACGTATCTCCCATCGAAGCGGAACCGTCCACGGCGTGACTTTCGCCATGAGAACTCTACACCACGTTTGATGATGTGCAAACGCCACGGTTGCACTTTCGCTCCTGTGACGCACGTTCACCAGACGGAAACTCATCACGGAGGAAAGAACTTAGAACTTAGCAGCTAAGAACTAAGCACTCCGTGGTGAATCTTGCACTTTCCATTGCAGGTTCCGCGCACGGGCGCGAAGCAGAGGCTACAATTGCGGGGACATTGCCGGTCAGCTAAGGGATGCCGCCAGATATGAACGCGCAAGACGATCTTCTGCCATCGGGAAGCGCGCCGCCGCGCGCCGCGACGCTATTGCTCTCGCTGCTTCTTTCGCTGTTTCTTGTCGCCGCTGCCCGGCCGGCCCTCGCCGACGATGCCGGGGAGGTGTGGCTGGTGAGCACCCGAGGGGCGCCGCTTTGCGGCGACCTGGAGGCGGGCTGCGCGCAGATCGAATATTGGCGGCTCGGCCCGGACCATTGCTGGCAGCCCGCCGACGCCGCGGCCTTTCACCAGGGCGACCGGCCGGGCACGCCGACCACGGTCTTCATCCATGGCAACCGCATCGAGCCCGACGAGGCCGTCGAAGAGGGCTGGCCGGTTTACCAGCAGATGCAACAGTCGGCCGCCGGCCGGCCCTTCCGCCTGGTGCTCTGGTCGTGGGCCAGCCAGCGCGCGGTGCGGGGCGTCCGCGCCGACGTGCTGGTGAAACTCGATTTCAGCGACGCGCAGAGTTATTACCTGGCCCGCTTCCTCGGCGAGCTGAAGGCGGACGTGCCGGTGAGCCTGGTCGGCTACAGCCTGGGCGCCCGCGCCGCGACCGGGGCGTTGGTGCTGCTCTCGGGCGGCTCGATCGCGGACCGCTGTCTGCCGGCGGCGGTCGTGGCCCAACAGGCCCAGGGCCACCCGCGGCCGCTCCGCGTCGTGCTGGTGGCCGCGGCTTGCGACGCCGATTGGCTCCTGCCCGGCCACCGCGACGGCCTGGCGCTCGGCTTGGTCCAACGGATGCTGGTGGCGGCGAACCCCTGCGACCGCGTGCTGAAACACTATCCGCGGTTGTACGGCCGCGGTGGCCCGGAAGCCATGGGCGCCGTCGGCGCCTACTGCTGTCCGCAGCCGGGCGGGTGCGACAAGATCGAGACGCTCGACGTTGCCTGTTCGGTGGGCCCACGGCACGACTGGTATCGCTACATCGCGGCGCCGGAGTTGCTCGAGCGCCTGGGCTGGTACACCTTCCTGGAACCGGCCGGCGTTCAATCGACGGCGATGCAGCCGCGCAGTCGGCCCTGACACTGTTGGATGGCGGCGGCCGCTTCACGGATCGCCCGCCGCGTCGTCCATCCCAGCCGCACCACGAGGTAGGCGCCGTCGCACCAGGCCGCCAACGGGGCGGCCTCCGGATGCCGCAACGAGGCGGCCTCGATCAGCACCAAGTGGTAATGCTCGCGGAATTCGGCCAGCAGCGGTCCCAGGGCGGACGGCTCGAAGCCCGCGGACCGCCCTCCGGCGAGGATTCCGCCGGGCAAGACGCTCAGCCCGTGCATCACCGTCGGCCGAACCACGTCGTGCCACGACGCGGTGCCGGCGAGCACCTCGGGCAGGCCGCCGCTGGACTCGGCGCCTAAGTGGGCTGCCAATTCCGCCGCGGCGAAGTTGCCGTCCACGGCCAGGACGCCGCCGGCGACGCGCGGGGCCAAGGCCGCCGCCAGCCGGGCCACCACGGCGCCCTTTCCGTCCTCCTCGACGCCGGTGAACATCAACACCGCCGCATCGACCGGCGAGAGGTCCGCCAGAATGGCATCCGCCAGCCGGCTGTAGGGATCGGCGGCCTGAGAAAGGGGGAGGGCGGAGGGCGGAAGGGGGAGGGAGGGATCGGCTACCGCCGCGTCCGGGGCAATGGCAGGGGTGGGTGGCAAATCGGCGGTGACCGTCGCCTCCGCCGCCAAGGCCGCCTCGACTTGCTCCCATAGCTGCTGAGCCGAACCCATCGCGTCGCCCATCGAGGGCGGCGACGCGACGGTCTCCGGCCAGGACGTGGCGGGGCCGCCGGCCGACCACGCGGCCTCCGAGGACCGCGGCGCTGAGGATGTCCGCGCCTCGATCTGCCTCAACGCCTGGAGCATGCGGGTCATGGTCGTTTATCCTTGGCGGAGTTTGGCAAACAGGCGGCCGAAATCGCGCCGGCGAACTGCCGCGATGGTCGGCGCCGGCCCGGCTTCACCCTCGGCGTCACCATCGAGGACCTCGGCTTCGGCGTCTTCGGTCCACGCGGGCGCCACGGGTGGCTCGTCCACGCGTGTAGTTAAGGCAGCACTGCTGGACAAGCCGGGCACCGTGCAAGGCACGGTCGTGGCACCAGCCTCCGCGGTGGTTCCCGCGGGTATGGCATAACGGTCCTTGATTACTTCCTCGTGCTGAAACGTCTCCTGGAAGGGATGGGCCGGGTCGTCGAAGACCAGTTCGATTTCCGGCCCGATCGAGCCTGCCGGAGTGAATTCCTGTTGGACGTCGGCCAACATTTCCTGGATCTGGCGGAGTTGCTCGGTTGCTTCCAGGCCGGCCACTTCGGCGTCGGCCAGTTCCTCGGTTTCCGGCATGAGGTGCAGCGGAGAGGCGGAAGGCGATGTTTCGATCGTGGCGTCGAGCCGCTCGGCATTGCCGGCCAGGGGCGTCGGGGCGGATTCGTCCTCCAGGCCGCCGAATTCGATGACGTTGTCGCTGGCCGGGGCCTGCTCATTCCACGGGGTGGGCAACTGCTGCAAATCGGCCCAGGCCTCCTCGACTTGCGCCGCGTCCAACCGCCGCTGCCCGGCGGCGTAGGCCAGCAGCAGGGCGTGGTCGCAGAGTTGGTTGATCAGCCGCGGCACGCCGTCGGTGGCCTTGTAGACGGCCTGACACGCTTCCTCGGGCACGAGCGCCGGGCCGTTGCCCCCGGCAGCCGCAATCTGCGCATGAATGTAATCTTGCGTCTCGCTGCGGTTGAGGGCCTCCAGGCAACAGCGGGCGACCACCCGCTGATTGAACGATTCGAGCTTCGGGCTGGCAAAACGCTCTTCGAGGATGCGGTTGCCGGCGGCCACCAGCCGCACCCGCGGCTGGCCTTCCTGGGCCAGGTTGGTCAGGGCGAGAACCTCGTCCAACAGGCGGAGCGGCAGGGCGTGGGCTTCGTCGACCAGCAGCACGGCGCCGTGGGGGCATTTCTTGCTCCGCGTGAGGTGCTTGGCGAGCGCCAGCCGCAATTCGCCCTCGTCCATGCCGCGATAGGGCTGTCCCAATTCGTAGAGGATCGCCTGGAGCAAGGCGCGGCGCGTGCCCAGCCGTCCGCCGCTGAGCAGGACGACCTGAAACTGGCCGCGGAGTTGCTCGGCCAGGAGTTGGCACAACAGCGTCTTGCCCGTGCCCGCCGATCCCACGACCAACCCGACGCCTTCGGCGCGCTCGAGGCAGCGGGAGAGGGTCGATCGGGCGGCCTCGATGCCGGCGGCCGGATAGTACCGCGCCACCCGCGGCACGCAGGCGAAAGGACGCTGGTTCAGGTTGAAGAAGGTTTCGTACATGGCCGTCATTTTCCGCTGAGCACCACGGCCGCCAGGCAACTGGCAACCACGATCACCCCGGCGGCGATCCAAAGGAGCCGCAAGAGGTTGGGCCGGCCGGATCGGGCGGCCTTGGTCGAGCCGGTTTCCGGGACGACGCCGAGGACGGGGACGGTGAGGATCGCGCGGAGTTGCGCCACGGTGCGAACGGCCGGCTCGATGGCCGCGCCGGTGGCGACCATGCCCAGTCCGACCGTGGCCGTCAGGCCGGCCGCCAAGGCGGCCAGGGCCAGCCGCAGCCGCAGTGCCATCGAGGGGGGCAGAGCCACCTGGGGCACGGCGAATTGCAACTCGATCCGCGGCTCTTCCTGGCAGGCCAGACGCGCCTGGCGCTGCTGACGCTCGGCCTGTTGGCTGGCGCCGCGGGCCGCCGCGAGCACCTCCTTCAGCTTCTCCAGCGCCACCCGCGTGACGAAGGGATCCTCCGCCGGCACGGCCGTCTGCGCCGCCGGCTGAGCGGCGGCCAGGGGCAGGCTGGATTCCCCGCCACTCTGCCGCGCCGGAATCCATCGCTGGGTTTCCGCCAGCCGCCGTTGGATTTCCGCAATGCGGAGTTCCGTTTGCTGCACTTCGGGATGAATCGGCGTGCGATCCAACAACAACTTCACCCGCTGCTGGAGCAGATCGCCAAGTTGCCGGTTCAACGCCACCCAATCGGGATTGTCGACCCGGGCCGGATGCACCACGGGGACCGGCGGAGTGGCCGCCGCCTTCTGCGCCGCCGGCTTCAGGTGCTCATTGACAAAGGCGTCCAGCCGCGCGGTGGCTTGACGGAGTTGCTCATCCGCTCCGGCGGCCGCCGTCTGCGAGTCCTGATAGACCTTCTCCGCAACGGACCGCCATTGCTGCCGATAGGCCGCGGCATAGGAACCGGCCAAGGCGTTGACCCATTGCGCCGCCGCGGCGGGATTCTTGCTGGCGTAGCGGATGGCGATGCTGGCGGCGCCGGGCGCGGCCCCGACGGAGAGCTCGACGGCCGTTTTCTCCCGCACTCGTGCCGTGCTTTCCGACGCCCCTTCGCCCGGCCCCCCGGACGAGGCGGTATTGTGAATTTCTTCGGCGGCGCGAGCGAGGCCCTCTTGCGAAAGGACCTGTCGACGGACGCCCCGGAGATCCAATTTCGGCGCCACGGCGCCCTGGCGGACGTGGACGAAGGCGGTCGAGGTGAACTCTTGGCGCGTGGCCGGCCGCGGTTTGCCCGCGGTTGCCCACCAGTAGGCCGCAACCGTGCTGAGGGCAAATGCGACGATATACAGCGACTTGGGCAGCTTGGCCCCAGAGGCCGGCTGGACGGTGTACGTCGGAGAAATGCGGCTGGCGGACATGGCTAGACCTTGAGCGGCTGCCCTGCTTGCGCAGAAAATCCCTCACATTCGTCATCGACGGAACGCGCCCTGAAGCTTGAGGGAGTTGCCAGCGCGGTGGGGATCGGGGAAGATAGGGGCCGGGGGCTGTGGCAAATTCGGAATTCGGAAGTCGGAAGTCGGACAATCGCACCGCGGTCCGTCTGCCCTTTCCGAATTCCGCCTTCCGAATTCCGAATTCCGTGCGCATTTATGTTCCAGATTAAAATTTGCGGAATCACCGGCGTGGAGGACGCCCTAGCGGTCGTCCGGGCGGGCGCGGATGCCGTGGGCTTGAATTTCTATGCCGGCAGCCCGCGACACGTCACGCCGCAGGAGGCGCGGGCGATCCTGGCCGTGCTGCCGGCGGAGATGGTCAAGGTGGGGGTCTTTGTAGATACGGCCACTGAGGCGATATGCCAGATTTTCGATGAACTTGGACTCGATTTGATCCAACTGCATGGCGACCAGCCGCCGGAATTACTGCCGCGGTTGGGGGGGAGGCCGGTGATGCGGGCCTTCCGCATCGGGGCGGCCGGGCTGGATCCGGTCGTCCGCTATCTACATACTTGCGATGGGCTATCGTGCAGGCCGAAATTTGTACTCTTTGACGCATATTCTGATACACAGTTTGGTGGCACTGGCGAAGTAATAGATCAGATGCTTATTAATGAGTACAACATCCGGGTGGATCGTTCATCTGTAGTTCTTGCAGGTGGGCTTACACCAGCTAATGTAGCGTATGCCATTCGGACCGTGCATCCAGCGGCGGTAGATACCGCCAGCGGGGTGGAAACTTCCCCCGGGAAGAAGGACCAGGCCGCCGTGGCCGCCTTCGTCCAGGCCGCCCGCGCCGCCTTCGGCGAGCCGTAGGGTGGGCATGGCCCACCATGCGAGCCGGCCCGCCCTGCGCCACCTTGCCAAGGGCCGCGTCGGCAACGTATGATGAGCGGTTGACTGTTCACCAGGTCCTTGCGAGGAGCGTGTGTCATGGCGCAGGTCGAGACGAAGCTGCCCTGGAAAGTCGCCGACATGTCGTTGGCCGACTGGGGCCGGAAGGAAATCGCGTTGGCCGAGAACGAGATGCCGGGGCTGATGGCGCTGCGGCGGAAGTACGGCCGCAGCAAGCCCCTGGCCGGCGCCCACGTCGCCGGCTGCCTGCACATGACCATCCAGACGGCGGTGCTGATCGAGACCCTCATCGAGTTGGGGGCGCAAGTGACCTGGAGCAGTTGCAACAAGTTCTCCACCCAGGACCACGCCGCGGCCGCTATCGCCAAGCGGGGCATCCCCGTCTATGCCTGGAAGGGCGAGACCGACGCCGACTACGACTGGTGCATCGAGCAGACCCTCTATTTCCCCGACGGCGGGCAGTTGGAGTTGATCGTCGACGACGGCGGCGACCTGACGGCCATGGTCCACGGGCCGAAGTATCGCCACCTCCTCGCCGGCATCCGCGGACTGTCCGAAGAGACCACCACCGGCGTGCACCGCCTCTACCAGATGCACGAGCGCGGCGAGCTGGCCGTCCCCGCCATCAACGTCAACGACTCGGTCACCAAGAGCAAGTTCGACAACCTCTACGGCTGCCGCGAGTCGCTGGCCGACGGCATCAAGCGGGCGACCGACATCATGCTGGCCGGCAAGGTGGTGGTCATCTGCGGCTACGGCGACGTGGGCAAGGGCTGTGCCCACTCGATGCGGTCCTACGGCGCGCGGGTGCTGATCACCGAGATCGATCCGATCTGCGCCTTGCAGGCGGCGATGGAGGGCTTCGAGGTGACGACCATGGACGAGGCCGCGGAGCGGGGCAACATCTTCGTCACCGCCACCGGCTGCCGCGACGTGATCCTCGGCCGCCACATCGAGCGGATGCCCAACGACGCTATCGTCTGCAACATCGGCCACTTCGACCTGGAGATCGAGGTCGCCTGGCTCGAGGGCCGCAAGGACCTCAAGAAAGTGAACATCAAGCCGCTGGTGGACCGCTACACCTTTCCCGACGGCCACTCGATCCTCTTGCTGGCCGAGGGGCGATTGGTCAACCTCGGCTGCGCCACCGGCCATCCGTCGTTCGTCATGTCCAACTCGTTCACCAACCAGGTGCTGGCGCAGATCGCCTTGTGGACCGAGCCGGAGAAATATCCGCTGGGGGTGCACACGCTGCCCAAGCTGCTGGACGAGGAGGTGGCCCGCTTGCACCTCGAAAAGATCGGCGCCAAGCTCACCCAGCTTACCTCTCAGCAGGCCGCGTACCTGGGCGTGCCCGTGGCCGGCCCCTTCAAGCCGGAGTATTACCGATATTAAAGGGGGAGGGCGGAGGGCGGAAGGCGGAAGGAAGGATGAAGACCAAAGCGGATGAAATGGCGTCGTTTTGGCCTTCCCCCTTCCGCCCTCCCCCTTTTCCCAGTCCCTAGCCCCTAGCCCCTAGCCCCCACCTTATGCCTGAAATCCAAGCCTTCCGTGCCTTACGCTACGACCTGGGCCACGTCGGCTCATTGAGCGACGTGGTCGCCCCGCCCTACGACGTGATCGACGCCGAGCTGCAAGAGCAGCTCTACCGGAAGCATCCCTGCAACGTCGTCCGCCTGATCCTCAACCGCATCGAGCCGGGCGACGACGACGAGGTGAACAATCGCTACACGCGGGCGAAGCGACTGCTCAAGGACTGGCGGTCGGCGGGGGTGCTGTTTGCCGAGTCGGACCCGGCCATTTACGTCTATGACCAGGAGTTCCGCTACGCGGGCGTCAGTTACACGCGGCGGGGGTTCATGGCCCGGCTGCGGCTCTCGCGGTTCGGCGAGGGCCAGGTCTTTCCGCACGAGGAGACGCTCTCCGGGCCGAAGGTCGATCGGCTCATGCTGACCACGGTCTGCAAGGCGAACCTCAGCCAGGTCTTCGGCCTCTATCCCGACCCCACCCACCAGGCCCAGCGGATCCTCGACGAGGCCACGGCACGGATCACGCCGCTGGAGGCCACCGATCACCTGGGCGTGGTCAATCGCCTCTTTCCCGTAACCGACGTCAAGGCGATCGCGGGCATCGCCGCCCTGATCGGGCCGAAGCCGATCTTCATCGCCGACGGCCATCACCGCTACGAGACCGCCTGCAACTATCGCGACCACGTCTACGAGACCGGCGGCCTGACGCCCGAGCACCCGGCCAACTTCGTGCTGATGATGTGCGTGGCCATGGAAGACCCGGGGCTGATCGTGCTGCCCACCCACCGCCTCTTCGGCGGCCTGCCGGCCATGACCGCCGGCGAGCTCTCCGCCAGGCTGGGCGACTCGTTCACCATGCGGCCGGCCGGCCAGGGGCCCGAGACGGCCGGCGACGTGTGGGAGGACATCATCACCGGCAGCGACCAGGGCACCTTGGGCCTCTTCACCCAGAAGGACCAGCAGTGGACGCTGGCCCGGCTGACCGACGCCGGCCGGGCCCGCCTGGCCGACCTGGCCAAGGACCACACCGAGCCGTGGCGCGGGCTGGGCGTGAGCATCCTCCACCGGCTGCTGGTGGAAAACCTCCTGGCCGGCGCCAAGCTGCCGAAGCCCAAGTACGTCCACCTGGTCGAGGAAGTGGTGGCGGGCCTTCACACGGGCGAGTTCCCGCTGGCCGCGTTGGTCATGCCCGCCACCGTCGAAGACATTCGCACGATCAGTTCCAGCGGCGAGCGGATGCCGGCCAAGAGCACGTATTTTTATCCGAAGCTTTTGAGCGGCCTGGTCATCAATCCGCTGGAGTGAGGGGCGAAAAGGCGGAGGGCGGAGGGCGGAAGGGGGAAGGCGGCAGACGGCTGGCGACCCCACGCCCGCCGGCCGCGTCCGGCGGGAATGGGGAGCGGGCGTGGGTCGTCGCGGGGGCGGTTCCACGTGGAACCGGCGGCGGCGCTGCGCTTCAGCGAGCCGCCGGGTTTATCCCGGCGGTTTCGTGGCGGCGGCGCCGGGCGTACTCCTGCCGGAGAAACGGCCCACTTAGCGGCGCGGGGCAACCGCGGGGATAAACCCCGCGGCTCGCTGGCCCGAGGGAGCCAGGCATCGTGAGCGACCTCGATCTCTCCAACGCCGGCGAGCCCTTGCCGGCCGACGACCATATCCAGCCGCCGCGGCTGAGCATCCTTCACCTGTTGCTTTGGACCACGGTGGCCGCCGTGCTCTTTAAGTTCAATATGGCCGTGGCGGCTGTGGTCCTGAGGGCAATGGCCGGGATGCACGGGAAAATGGTTGCAACGAGCATAGTGAACCGGGTGATCGCTCCGACGCGCGTCATCATGTATGCAGCGGGCCTCGTCGGCCTGGGCATCCTCATAGTATCGAAAATTCGCGGCCGCCGCGGACGACTTCAGCCCGGCCACTGGATGCTGGCGGTCGAGGCTTCTCTCTATGCTGGCGTGCGCGTTCCCGAGGTCGCATTGTTGCTGACGAGCATGGTCCATCAGGGCGCCCCGTTTCGATTCCAGTCCTGGTACATGTATTTCACTTGGATACCGCTGGTTGCCGCGTGCCTGTGTCGGGCGGGCTTCTATTTTTGGGCAAGCCATCGGACGACAGACGGCCGGCGATGGACGGCATTATTTGCTTGTCTCGCCGTCCTGGCTGTCATCGTGGCCCTATGGCCGGCTGTGCCTTGGGTCCTCGTCACTGGGGGCCGGTTTGGAATGCTTCGGTTGGTCGCACGCCTTCCAATCCCCGTCAACGCCGTTCTCTGCTCAACGCTGCTGGTAGTGATCCTCCTTGACGTGCGTGTCCCGCGCGACTGGCTTCACTGGCTGGGCATCGCGCTGGTTGGCGGCGGTGCGGCCCTTGAGCTTTTGCGGAGCGTTTGCCAGGCACTTCATGGGATCTGATGTAACAGGCCCGCTAGGCGACCGGTTCACATTGGATGTTTCACATGAAACGGGCAATTCGGGGGCAATCGGCCGTTCCACGTGGAACTGACGAAGAAAAGGAGAATGCATGACCACCCAACCCAGACCCTTCCAGTTTAGCCTGCGGTCGATCTTCATCGTCACGACCCTCGTGGCCATCGTCTGCTCCGGCTTGTTCGCCGGACCGACCTGGGCGACGGCACTGACGCTTTACATCCTTGGCATGTTGACGCCGGTCGCAATTACGGTGGCGGCCATCTACGGCCGCGGTTACTTGCGAACGTTCTCGATCGGCGCGTTGTTTCCATGCTTTCCGGTACTCCTCATCGCGGCGTATCTCTTCCTTGGGGTGCTGTTCGGCGCGATAAGCTCCGGCCGTCTCGATCCTGGTCTTGGCAGCAGCCCTCTTACTCGGGAGGCTCGTTTGGGTGTGGCGATCGTTATCGGCGCCATGGCTGTTGTTATCTTCATGTCCGGGCTGTTCGCCATGCTGGTCCGCTGGCTGGTCGAGCGGCAGCAGCGGCCGGGGGCGGAAGAGGCCAGGGGGGAGGAGGTCGCTGGCGGTGACGCCACTGCTGGCAACCGCGGGGAGGAACCCTCGGGGCTCGGTTAGGGAAGTGTGAGGGAGAAGTACGGCTGCGAAACCGCAAGCGGCCGGCCGGGCCAATTCCTTCCCCCTTCCGCCCTCCGCCCTCCGCCTTCCTCACCAAACTGGCATTCCCCGCCGACCGCCTCCCGGGTTACAATCCGGCGGAGTGAACACGGCACGGAGGCCAGTCATGGGCCGGACGCTTTGTGTGGCCAACCAGAAAGGCGGCGTGGGCAAGACGACCACCGCCGTGAACCTCGCCGGGGCGCTGGCCCGTAGCGGACGCCGCACCCTGCTCGTGGATCTCGATCCGCAGTGCAACGCCACCACGGGCCTGGGCCGCCGGCCGACGGCCAGCCATCCGCTGGTGGCCGGCACGGCGATTGCGCAGGGCGTCGTGGCCAGCGACGTGCCGCGGTTGGACCTCTTGCCGGGCACGCGGAGTTTTCGCGACGTCGAACTGCTCACCCGCGACGATCCCCGGCAGGCGGCCCGGCTGCGCGAGAACCTGGCCGCCGGCTTCTGCGGCTATGACTTCGTGCTCATCGACTGCCCGCCGTCGTTGGGTCCCTTGACCAAGACGGCCCTGGCCAGCTCCAACGAAGTGCTCATGCCCATCCAGTGCGAGTTCTTCGCCATGGAGGGGCTCACGCAGATGATCGAAGTGATCCGCGAGGTGATCAATGGCCAGGCCCACGAGTTGCAGTTCGGCGGGATCGTGTTGACGATGTATGACCACAGCCTGGAGCTGACCCACGAGGTGGACCAGGAGGTGCGGGAATTTTTCGGAGAGATTGTCTACCACACGGTGATACCGCGCGACGTGGCGGTATCGGAGGCCCCCAGCCACGGCAAGACGGTGATCGACTATGATCCCCGCGCCCGCGGCAGCCGGGCCTATGTAGAACTTTGCATGGAGGTACTAGACCATGAGTAGCGAGCGACGATTGGGACGCGGCTTGGAGGCCCTGTTGGGCGGACTGCCGGGATGGTCGGGTTTGGGTGGGGCGAAGCCTGCGGGCGGGGCGCCGTTGGCGGCGATGCCGGAGATGGCCCCCAGCGGCGGCCAGGCCGGCGGGCCGGTCGAGGATCCGTATGCCCCGGCGGCGGCGCCCGCGCCGGGGCAGCCGGTGTCCGGGGCCCTCTTGCTGGACGAAATGATCGGCGAGGCGCCCGGAGCGCCGCCGGCCATGGCCCAGGGACCGGCCGCCGCGGCCGGACCGCAGCGGCTGGATATCGACCAGATCGCCAGCAATCCCCTCCAGCCGCGGCAGACATTCGACGCCGAGGACCTGCGGACCCTGGCCGAGAGCATTGCCGCCCACGGCTTGCTCCAGGCGGTGGTGGTGCGGCGCGTCGGCGATCGCTACGAGCTGGTCGCCGGCGAGCGGAGGCTCCAGGCGGCCAAGCGCGCCGGCTGGACTGACGTTCCGGTCAACATCATCGAGGCCGACGACCGGCAGACGGCGGAATTGGCGATCGTGGAAAACCTCCATCGCAAGGACCTCAACCCGCTGGAGAAGGCGGCCTCCTTCCACCGCTACTTGGAACACTACGGCTGCACCCAGGAGGAACTGGCCGGCCGCCTCAATCTGGACCGTTCGACGATCGCCAATCTGATCCGCCTCCTGGAACTGCCCGAGCCGGTCCAGCAAGCGATTCGCGAGGGGAAGATCACGCAGGGCCACGCGCGGGCGATGCTGCCCTTGGGAGACGAGCGCGAGCAGATCGCCTTCTGCGAGCGCATTCAAAAGGAGGAACTCAACGTCCGCCAGACCGAGGGCCTGGTGCAGGAGTTGATCGAGCGGGCCGACAGCGGGCCGCTGGGCGTGGTGGGCCATGACGGCAAGCGTACGCGGGCCCGCAAGGGGCGGAGCGAGCACGTCGCGGCCCTGGAGCAGGAGCTTCGCGCCGCCCTGGGCACGCGGGTGAAGCTCACCCACGACGCCAAGGGCCGCGGCAAGTTCGAGGTCTATTTTCAGAGCCACGAGGAGTTCGAGCGGATTCGCCAGCACATCTGCTCTCCGGCGGCGGCGGGCGTGCAGGTCCAGGCGGGGTGAGAGAGAGGGATTGGGGATTAGGGATTGGGGATTAGAGAAAGCCCCCCGACTGTGTCGGGGGGGCGGGCGTGCGGCGCGAGGGCGGACGGCCACACGCTTGCGGTTTCGCAACGCCCGCCGGGAGAGAGTCGGGGTGTGCCCCTCGGTTGCCATGCCACCCCTTTCGGGTTAATATGAACGAGACGCCGGGGCGTGGCGCAGTCTGGCTAGCGCGCCTGCTTTGGGAGCAGGAAGTCGGAGGTTCAAATCCTCTCGCCCCGACTGAGACCTTCAGAGAGAGCCCGGCTAGTCCCCCATGACGCGCAGAACTAGGAATCGACCCAGGGCCGAGCAGCCTTCACTTCCCAAGCCGGTCTCTCCCGCCATCCCCGCCGTGCCGCGATGGCAGACGCTCTGCGTCTGCGCCGGACTGGTGCTGCTGGTGCTGATCCCGTTCCTGCAAGTGGGCGGGCATCAGTTCATCATCTGCGACGACAACGATTACATCTTCGAGAATCCCCCCGTCGTGCAGGGGGTTAGCGCGTGGGGATTCTGGTGGGCCTGGGACCCCCACGCCGGCAATTGGCATCCACTGACCTGGCTGTCGCACATGGTGGACTGGCAGGCCTTCCAGGGTTGGGCGGGGGGGCACCACCTGGGCAGCGTGGCCATCCATGCCGCCAGCGTGGTGCTGTTGTTTCTGGCGCTGCGGATGATGACCGGCGCCTTCTGGCCCAGCGCCATGGTGGCGGCACTGTTTGCCATTCACCCCCTGCGGGCCGAATCGGTCGCCTGGGCAGCCGAACGCAAAGACGTCCTCAGCGCGCTGTTTTGGATGCTCACCCTGCTCAGCTACGCCTGGTACGCCCGGCGGCCCCACATCCTTCGCTACCTCGTGGTGTTGGTCACGCTGGGGTTGGGCGTGATGTCGAAGTCCATGTTGGTCACCCTCCCCTGTGTCCTGGTGCTGATGGACTACTGGCCCTTGCAGCGGTGGCGGGCGGTGGGTGATCTGCCCAGGTCGCTCCAGCCGGGGAGGCTTTTTCCCCGCAAGGGCTTCGATCTGCTTTTTCTCGAGAAGATCCCCATGCTGGCCATCGTCCTTTCGGTCGCTTGGGGGGCAATGTACAGCCAGGAGAGGGCCGGCGCGATGAACAGCTTGTTGGGCCTGCCCATGGACTGCCGGGTGGCCAACGCCACGATCGCCTATGTCGCCTACCTGGGAAAGATCTTTTGGCCCACCCACCTGGCCATCTTCTATCCTCACACCGCCATGCTCCATCACGACAAGCCGGAGATCATGTGGTGGTTCTTCGCCAAGGGCATCGTCGCGGGCGCCGTGCTGGCGGCGATCACGGGACTGGTGATTTGGCTGGGGCGGCGGCGGCCTTACTTGATCGTCGGCTGGTTCTGGTACCTGGGCACGCTGGTGCCGGTGATCGGCTTGGTCCACGTGGGAATTCAATCCATGGCCGACCGCTACACCTATATCCCCTCGATTGGCATATCCATTATTGTTGTCTGGGGGGTATGCGAGGTAGCCGCCCGCTGGAAAATCTCCGTCTGGGCGTTACGGATCGAGGCGGCGGCCGTGTTGCTGGCATGCCTCGTCCTGACCTGGATTCAAGTGTCCTATTGGGAGAACAGTAAAACTCTGTTCCTCGAAGCGATCAACGCGGTTGACGAGAGCTACTTCGGATACCTCCATCTGGGCAAGTGGTATTACCAGGAGTCCGGTGCCGAGGGCCAGAAGGCCGCCGACGCGGCCGCCCACGGCCGCGTGACCGAGGAAGCCAAGCACAAGGCAGAGATGATTCGCTTGCGGGAGCTGGCCCGCGAGGCGTTTCAAGAGTCCTTGAAGATCAACCACGATTACGACTTCGGCAACAACAACCTCGGCGTCTGTTATGCCGACGCCAGAGAGGACGCCAAGGCCATCGCCTGCTTTGAGCGGGCGGTGGAGATCAAGCCGGCGTATGCCGACGCCCATAGCAATCTCTGTTCCATACTCGGCCGGCAGGCGGAGCGCACCGCGCATGATGGCGACGAGGCTACGGCAACGAAGCGTTTCGCGGAGGCGGCGAGGCACGGCGAGCTGGCGATCCAGATTCGCGCCGATAATCGCGCGACCGATCACATCCTCCTGGGGCAGGCCTACGCCGGGCTTGGCAAGCTAGCCGCGGCGGACGCCCAGTTTCGCCAGGCCATCGCCTGCGATCCCGCCTGTCTCGACGCCTACTCTCACCTGATGACGCTGTGTATCGGGCAAGGCAAGTTCGACGACGCCATCTTCTGGTGCCAACAACTTGTGAACATCGCTCCCCGCAACGCGGGTGGGTACTGCCAACTGGCCAAGCTCTACATGAACCATCCGAAAGGGCCCAATGCGGCTGAAGCCGAGAAATGTCTCGCCAGGGCCCTCGAAATCGATTCGCAGTTTGCGCCGGCGCAGCAACTCATGCAGCAGCTCCAGGCCCTCCGCCACCACCAGCCGCGGTAGCGGTTCTCTCTTGCCGTGGTTGCCGGCGGCGGCGACAATAGCGGGCTGCCACGTCGGGTGCCACCGGCTTTCTGCGAAGGGTGCCACTGCTGGCTCGTCCAGCAGTGTGGGAACTACGACAAGCCGCTGCACTGCTGGACGAGCCAGCAGTGGCACCCCTTGCCGGACGATGCCATGCACGAACCGCCGCCGCCGCTGATCGCTTTGCTCGGAAGGTTGGGACTGGCCGGCCCGACCGAGGTCCGCAAGGCCGAGAAATATGTCCGCCGCTTGGCCCGCGATCTGCCCCAATTCGAGTCCGTTTGGATCGACGCGCTGGCCCAGGCCAGGTTGCTGACTCCCTTTCAGGCGGCCCAGTTGAATGCTGGTCGGGGCGAACTGTTGCGGGTCGGACCGTACTTGCTTTGCCAGCCGCTGGCCGCTTGCCCCTGGATCGGCTCCTTTCTGGCCCGGCACGTGGACTCCGGCGATACTGCCCGATTGGCGGTTGCCGAGGTCACTCAGGAGGCCGCCGGCCAACGGCTGCGTGAGCTGGAGGGCCTGGTCGCTGCCGCCGACCGCTTGCCGGCGGACTATCTGGCGCCCATCCTGGGCGCCGGCCGCG
>JBKQVT010000167.1:0-9022 GCA_052139835.1 Thermoguttaceae bacterium | reverse complement strand
TGGGGTTCCTCGGCGGAGTGCTCGGGACGAAGGCAGGTTCACGAACCTGCCCGGAAAGAAAGTCCAGCTATGCCTGATGATACTCGATGGGACGCCGCTTGGGGAGCCGGCGCAGCAGGGTCGGCGGGGTCACTGGCAGGGGGACAGGCTTACTGCGCTGGCTGGCAGCCGTACGTTGGCAGCGAGTGGACGTGCCGACCGCCTTCGCCCCGAAGCACCATCTCGGGCAACGGCGTGGCGGGCGTCGCCCCGCAAGTCTCCTGGGCAGGGCGCAGGAATTTGAAAAGCGGCTCCAGCGGTATCCCGCCGGGACTACTTCATAGAAGCATTAGCGGCCTAATAATCATTCTTGTACCATTTTTCAACCAATTGATTGACATAGACAAGGAAGTACGATAGAGTTAATAGTAGTTCACCGTTCCCCGTATGTATTCCCGAAGAGGCAGCGTTTCCGACCTGCGTTTCATCATCTTGGACAAAGAGAGGCAGTGTCGGTTTACCTGGCCGTGATGCTGGCGGCTCCAGCCGTGGGCCGTTCATGGTCGCGTCCCCGTGCCCGCGGGACTTATGGAAGTGAGTTATGTTGGTGGTCACTAGCGAGCAGTTCTCCACGGGGCAGCGGGAGCCCAAGGTCGATCAAAGTGGGCCGCCATTGGAGGTGCGGGTGATCGCCTGCTTGCGGCGGACGCATTCCCAGTATCTTCGCCAGATCTCTTGCGAAGCCCATGAAGGAGTAGTCACCCTTCAGGGATCAGTGCCGGCGCCTTATCTGAAGCAAATTGCCGAGGAGATCGTGCTCTCCGTGGAGGGCGTGGTGCGGGTGCGCAACGAGTTGGAGGTCGGTCGCCACGGACTCGGTTTAGATTGCCCGCTGCACCGGAAAACATAGCCGAAGAAGTCGAAGCCTCGGCTAATGCGACCGATAAGGATCTTGTCGGGGTGTTGGCCCAGGCACGCCCATCACCTTCGGCGTCGATCCGACGGTAGACGGCGACTACCCCCTAATCGCCCTCGGCGGCAAAGGTCCCCTTCCGGCCCGCCGACGCCCTCCTGAAGACCGCAAAGAACTGGACGCGGATCGCGGTCCGGCCGGGCGAGAAGGGACCGTTGGCAGTCGAGATGACAAAGGTCCGGGGGCAGACGAAGCAGAGGAACTTCAAACGAGCACCCTTACCCATCTCTGCGATCAGGCAACCCGACTCAACCGCCGCAAGCAGTCCGCTCGCTTCTATCAGTGGAAAAAACGTAAACGCTTGGCACCTTTGAAGAAACAACCCCAAACCTGACATACACAGTCAAACTAATTGGCAATACGCCACGGGCGAACGACAGCACTTCGCCAGGGTCTATGATGATCATGGACGGAACTGGCCTGCTCATACGGAAGTTGAAGTCGGCGTGACGCGGACGGCGGTAACTTTGTAGTCGGGTGTGCAGGCCAAGGCGTCGAGGTAGTTGCCGAGGAGTTTGTTGGTGGGCACTTCTTCGAAGTGAAAGGAAAGAAAGACGACGCCCGGAGGGCAGCGATCGGTCAGGTGGGCCCGCACGGTCAGCGCGCCCCGGCGGCTGGCGACCTCGACCGTGTCACCTTCTGCGACGTGCAGTCTGGCGGCGTCTTCTGGATGTATCTCCAGTCGCTCTTCCGGCGCCAAGGCCAGCAGCCCAGGGGTGCGCCGGGACATCGAGCCACAGCAGTAATGCTGCAGCCGGCGGCCGGTCGTGAGCACGAGGGGGAAGTCGGCGTCGGCCTGCTCCATGGGCTCACTGGCGTCGATGGCCTGAAAGGTGGCGCGGCCGCGGGGGAAGCTGGTTTCGTACAATCGCCGCGCGCCACGATCCGACCGACTGAGGCAGGGCCACACCAGAGTCTCGCCTTCGAGCCGTTGGTAGCTGATGCCGGCCATGATAGGAACCAGTCCGGCGATCTCCTCCATGACCTCGGCAGCGCTGCGCGCCGGCATCGCATAGCCCATGCGATCGGCCAGGGCGCAGAGTATTTCCACGTCGCTCTTGCAGTCGCCCGGAGGTTCCAGCGCCTTGCGCACGCGTTGCACTTGCCGATCGGCGTTCACGAACGTTCCGTCCTTTTCGGCAAAGGCGGCGGCCGGCAGGACGACATCGGCGAGCTGCGCGGTCCGCGTGAGAAAGATTTCGTTAACGACGAGGAAGTCCAGGGCATCGAGCGCCTCGACGACGCGCGAGGTGTGCGGATCCGTCGCTGCCGGGTTGTGTCCGATGATGTAGGCCGCACGCACGCGTTTGCGCCGCGCATGGTGCCAGGCCTCGGTAAACTTCAGTCCCTTGTCGGCAGGCAAGCTGCATCCCCAGGCCTGCGCGAACTTGGCCCGCGCCGCCTCGTCCTGAACGGACTGGTATCCCGGCAGCACGTTGGGCAAGGCGCCCATGTCGCAGGCGCCTTGGACATTGTTCTGCCCGCGGAGGGGATTGACCCCGGCGCCCTTGCGGCCGACGTTTCCGGTCAAGAGCGCCAGGTTGGCGCAGCCCATCACTCCCAGGGAGCCGTCGTGGTGCTCGGTCACGCCCAAACCGTAGAGAATCAGGGCCCGATCGGCCTGGGCATAAAGCCGCGCGGCTGCTTCGAGATCGGCGGCAGGAACGCCGGTGATGGCGGCTACGCGCTCCGGCGTGTACTCCCGCACGTTATCGGCAAAGGCCTGGAAGTGCTCGGCACGGGCGGCAATGAAGTCCTCGTCGTGAAGCCGGTCGCGAATGACCACGTGCGCCAAACCGTTCAAGAGGGCCACGTTGCTGCCCGGACGCAGGGGCAGCCAATGGTCCGCGGCGCGGGCCAACTGAGTGCGGCGCGGATCGACGACGATCAGCCGGACCCCTTTCTTGAGGACCGCGCGCCGCACCCGCATCCCGATGACCGGATGCGCCTCGGTCGGATTGCAGCCCACCAGCAGCAGCACCTCGGTCTCGTCGATGTCCTCCAGGGGGTTGGTGGCCGCGCCGCTGCCGAAAACGGCGGTCAGCCCGGTCACCGAGGGGCTGTGACAGACGCGGGCGCAGTTGTCGACGTTGTTGGTGCCCACCACGGCGCGCATGAACTTCTGGAGGAGGTAGCTCTCTTCATTCGTGCCGCGGCTGGAAGAAATCCCCATGATGGCCGAAGGGCCGGAGTCGCGCTTGATCGCCGTGAGGCGCTCGGCCACCACGCCGAGGGCTTCTTCCCAAGAGGCCTCGCGGAATCCGGGAAAGCGTGACGTGCCCGCCGGGTCCTTGATGAGCGGTTTGGTGAGCCGATCGGGATGATGAACGAAATCGTGTCCGAAACGGCCTTTCACGCAGAGGCGTCCCTGGTTGGCCAAGGCATCGCGATCGCCGCGGGCGGCAACCACGCGGTTGCCCCGCACGCCCAGGTAGATGCCGCATCCCGTGCCGCAGTAAGGGCAAACGGTCTTCACTTCACGGCTGGGCGGCTGGAAATGCTTGATCGCCAGCGCCCCCACCGGACAGCGCACCACGCACTCCCCGCACGATTCGCAACTCGACTCGACCAGCGGCCTCTGCGCGAACGTGCTGATCCGCGTGCGGGAACCGCGAAAAGCAAAGTCCAGCGTTCCGCAACCCGTAATCTCGTCGCACGTCCGCACGCAGATCCCACAGAGCACGCAGCGGTCGTGGTCGAGCACAAAGAAGGGGTTGGAGTCGTCGAACTCGTCGCTGGGCAGCGGGCGGCGGTAGCGATTCAGGCGCTCCTGGTCCATCCCGACGTGTGCGGCGGCACGTTGGAGCTCGCACTGATTGTTCTTGGCGCAACTCAGGCACTCGCCATGATGATTGATCACCAGCAACTCCAGGGTGATCCGCCGCGCCCTGTCGACGGCCGGGCTGTCGCTGCGGACGACCATGCCATCTTCCGCGGGCGTCCGGCAAGCCAGCACCTGCCCGCGCCCCTCCAGTTCGACCAGACACAACCGGCAGGCGCCGACGGGCTCCAAGTCCGGATGGTGGCAGAGGTGAGGGATATAGACGTCGGCGGCCAGGGCGGCCTCGAGGATGGTCGCCCCGCGGCGCGCCGCGATCTTTCGGCCGTCGATACACAGCGTGGTCTCACTCACGATCAGCACCTCTCTCTTCCCGCAGACGCTCCAAGGCCCGCTTGGCATCGCGTGTTTCCAGGTCGCAGCGCAGGCAGCGGCGGGCTTCGCGGACGGCCATTTCCTCGGACAACCCCAGCTCGACTTCGGCAAAGCACTGCACCCGTTCGGCCACCGGCAGGCTGCCGCGGTCGGGGCGCTGGGCGTCTTCCAACTCTCCCTCGGCCAGTTCCGCCGGCGGCACGTAACGGGAAGGCCGGGTCAGGAGTCGTTCGCGGCGGAGCGTGTCACCGCGGAGGTGCTTGTCGATCATTTCGGCGGCCAGCTTTCCCGCCCCCATGGCGTCCAACACGGTCTTGGGGCCCGTCACCACGTCGCCGCCGGCAAACACTCCCTGGCGCTGGGTGGCCAGCGTTTCTTCCGATACGACCACGGCGCCGCCGGGCGTGACGCTCACCTCCGAGAGGCGATCGAGGAAATCGGCGTCCGGCTCTTCCCCGACGGCCACGATCAGGGAGTCCAAGGGAACCACAAACTCGGAGCCGCCGAGGGGGACGGGACGAGGCCGGCCGCTCTGGTCGGGTGGCCCCAACTCCATGCGGACGCACTGGACGCCGACGAGTCGTCCGTCTTCGGCAAGGATGCGGACCGGCGCCGTGAGGAATTCCAGCGGGACGCCCTCCTCGATCAAGGCTTCGACTTCTTCCGGGAAGGCGGGCATCTCGGCCCTGGTGCGCCGGTAGAGGATACGCACCTCGGCGCCGCCAGCCAGGCGGGCAGCGGCGCGGGCGGCGTCCACCGCCGCGTTGCCGCCTCCCACCACGCCGACACGCCTCCCCAGCCGCACCGGTTCGTGCAGCGCCACTTTCTTGAGGAACTCCATGGCATCGAGTATGCCTGCGACATCCTCATTGGCGATCCCCAGCTTGCGCGACTTGTGGGCGCCGCAGGCGATGAAGACGGCCTGATAGTTGGCCAGTATCTCGTTGAAGGGGACGTCTTTGCCGACCCGCGTGTTGGTGCGTATTTCCACTCCGGCACGCTTGATGTTCTCGATATCCAAGTTGAGTTGGTCGCGGGGCAGGCGATATTCCGGGATGGAGACCGCCAACGCCCCGCCGGGAACGGGGAGGGCCTCGAGAACCGTTACGCGATAGCCCTTCTTGGCCAGGCAGTAGGCGGCCATGAGACCGGCCGGTCCGGAGCCGACAATGGCCACCGGCGGCCCCTCGGGCTGATGTTGTTCCGACGCGGGATAGAGTCCCGCCTTCACCGCGTAATCCACGGCAGCCCGCTTCAGCGCCCGCACGGCGATCGGGCGGTCCCACTTCCCGGCCTGGCAGCTCGCTTCGCAGGGGTGATGGCACACCCGCGCACAGACCGAAGGGAGTGGGTTGTCCTGGACGATCGCCGCAAAGGCCTCCTGGAACCGCCCTTCGGCCAAGAGGGCAATGTAGACGGGCGCCTGGGTCTCGATCGGACAGACGTGCTGGCAGGGCGACGAAATGATCTCCTTGCACACGACCGCCGGGCAACGTTTCCGCTGGAGATGCGCTTCGTACTCGTCGCGGAAGTAACGCAAGGTGGTGAGCACGGGATTGGGCGCGGTCTGCCCCAAACCGCAGAGGGAGGCCTGAGAGATGCCCTGTGCCAGTTCCAGCAACACGTCGAGGTCTGCGGGCCGGCCGTTCCCTTCGGTAAGGTCCTGGAGGATGTCAAGCATCTGCCGGGTACCCAGCCGGCAGGGAGGGCACTTTCCACACGATTCCTTTTGCACGAAATCGATGAAGTACCGCGCCAAGTCGACCATGCAGGTGGTGTCGTCCATGACCACCATGCCGCCGGAGCCCATGATGCTGCCCACCGCTTTGAGGGAGTCGTAGTCTACGGGGGTATCGAGCATGGCGGCGGGAATGCAGCCGCCGGATGGCCCGCCGGTCTGGACCGCCTTGAACGGCCGGTCGTCGACCAGTCCCCCGCCGATCTGGAAAATCATCTCCCGCAAGGTGATCCCCAGCGGCACTTCCACCAGGCCGGGCCGTTTCACCTTGCCGACCAAGGCGAAGGTCTTGGTTCCCTTGCTTTGCGCGGTTCCGTACTGGGCGAACCACTCTGCGTCGTGGCGTAGGATGAGCGCGACGCAGGCCAGGGTTTCCACGTTATTGATGACCGTGGGCTTTCCCCAGAGGCCGGAAATGGCGGGGAACGGCGGTCGTGGGCGGGGCATGCCGCGCTGCCCCTCGATCGAGGCGATCAGCGCCGTTTCCTCGCCGCACACAAAGGCCCCCGCGCCTTCCTTGATCTGGACGTGAAAGTCGAAGCCCGAACCGAGAATGTCCCGGCCCAGCAGGCCGTATTCCTCGGCCTGAGCAATCGCCGCGCGTAGTCGTTTGAGGGCCAGCGGGTACTCGGCACGGCAATAGATGTAGCCCGCCGCGGCCCCCAGCGCCCGGCCCGCGACGAGCATCCCTTCCAGGAGGGAATGCGGATCGCCCTCCAGCAGCGAGCGATTCATGAAGGCGCCCGGATCGCCTTCGTCGGCGTTGCAGATCAAGTATTTCCTTTCCCCGGCGGCCTCTCGGCAGAATTGCCATTTGCGCCAGGTGGGAAAGCCTGCCCCGCCCCTGCCGCGAAGGCCCGCCCTCTTGATCTCCTCGATAATCCGCTGCGGAGGCCAGCCAAGGGCCTTCGCGAAACCCGCGTACCCGTCGTTGGCAATGTAGTGGTCGATCTGGTTGGGATCGATGGCGCCGCAATTCCCCAAGACCCTCCGCACTTGGTGCTGAAATACCGGGGTATCCGCCAAGCGGGGAATTCCGTCGATGGCTCCCGGGCCGATCGTGCCCAGCACCCCCGCCGTCAGCGGCTCGTCACCAAGGCAACTTTCCACGAGTTTCTCGACCAGAGGAGAGGCGACGTTTCCATACACCACGCCTGGCTGCGAGGGCCTGAAGACCGTCACGATCGGCTCCGCGTAACAGAGGCCGATACAGCCCACTTCCATGACCTGGCAATCCAGTCCGCGGTCGCGCAACTGCCGATCAAGGGTCTCAAGCACCTCCAACGCGCCGGCCGCGCGGCCGCAGGTGGCGGTGCCGATGAGGAACCGCGGCTTGCAACTCTCCTCCAGTGTCCTCCACTCGGTTCGAGCTCGCCGTCGCAGCTCCTCATAGGTCGCCTTACTCATCGTTGAGCGCCTTTCGCAACGATTCGCCCACCTTCTTCGGCGTAAGTTTCGCCTCGACCTCGTTATTAATCATGACGCAGGGCGATACACCGCAGGCCCCGATGCAGGCCACGGTCTCCAGCGAGTACTCCCGGTCGGAGGTGATTCCTCCTTCCTTGATTCCAAGCTGTTTTTCGATTTCCTGCAGGATCCGCGGCGCGCCGCGGACGTGGCAGGAAGTTCCTCTGCACACCATCACGTGCTTGCGGCCGATGGGGGTCAATCGGAACTGCGCGTAAAACGTCGCCACGGCATAGACCCGGCTTTCCGGCACGCCGACGAACTGGGCGACCTCGCGCATGGCATCCTCCTGAAGGTAGCCGAACTCGCGCTGCACCCGCTGCAAGATCGGGATCAACTCGTGGCTGCGTCCCTCGAAGGACGATAGGATCTCATGGAGTCGTTCTTGCATGGTCTCTCCGGATGGGTCCGCTCAGATCGCTGCTCGGCCAATCAAGGGCGCCTGGAGGGCTTCTTGAGTGTTCATCGCGTCGCCCCTCACACCCCCCGCCTGGAATGCTTACCGCCGCAGTAAGCAATAATTTTGTTTCCGCCTGCTGTCTTCCTTCATTTTACGGCATTTCGGCACGCGCAGCAACAACGACACGTGAGAACACTGGCGGAAGAGGCGGACGGCCGGGGGGCGGGGGCCGGGTGAAATCATGGCCGCGACGGCTTCTCCGCATCCACACGGCCGCCCAAGCCCTTACCGCTACGGCCCGGTCTTGCCGGAAGCCAGCACGCGGCGGCGGAACAGGCCGGCCAGGCATCAGCCGTTGGCTTGGTCGCGCTCGATCTGCTGCCAGGCCCATTGCCAGGCAGCCACGGTGCGGGGGAATCCGCAGGTATTCATGGCCAGCAAAATCGCCTGCTCGACTTCCGTTTCGGTCGCGCCGTGCTGCATGGCTCGGCGGACGTGGCTGCGGAGTGCCGACTCCAGACCGCCGCCGACGCAGATGCCCATCTTGATTAGTTCGCAGGTCTTGCGGTCCAGCGGGCCGACGGCGTCCACGACCTGGCCGACCCGCTCGTGGGCCTCGCCGAGAGCGGGAAACTTTTTGACGAACGCCTGGAATGTCGCGGGGAGCGGGGTTTTCGCAGGAAGGGTTTCTTTCTTGGTCGCCATCTGTTGATCTCTAGTTTTTTTCTTCCTCCGCCGGCGGGGCAGCCGGCGCGCTGTGGTCGCGGTCGAGGTAAAAATTGGCCCAGGACGACGTGTTCTTCAACTGCGTCTTATAAATCACCACCGGCCCGTCGAGCATCTGCTCCGATTCGTGGTAGGCCTTCAAACGCTCGTAGACGCGGGCCCAGAAACACTCCTTGTCGTCCAATTCGCAGCGGCCCTTGGCCGAACCGCCGCAGGGCCCGTTGCGGCCCGTCTTCGAGCAGACGTGGCGGGGGCAAAGGTATGCGCAATCCGGCAGGCTGCAATCGCCGCATTCCTCGCAGCCGTAGAGCAGCCGCTTCGACCCCCGCTCCACGCCGTAGGTCAGCCGCCCCAGCACGCCGGGATTCTTGTCCCAGCGGGCGAAAAACCCCCGCAGCAGGCTGAACAGCCCGCGGTCACGGGTGAACGCCCAGCCGTGCACCCACCGCGAGAGGCGATAGCTCAGCGTGACCTGTTTCGACGGCGGCGGCTCGGCGAGCGAACGGCGATACGCCGGGTTGATCTGCGTCGGCTCGCTCAGGCCGGTCATGCGGTCGTGCTCGAAGAGGAAGAACTCGTCGGGCT